>CAKPZU010000008.1 GCA_934215405.1 uncultured Bacilli bacterium
CATTTGAAGGCTGTTTTCTATGTTATTTGATATTTTTTGTTGTGTTTTTCGGAAATCCCTTTCACTATTAATTGCATTATCTCCTATGCTTGTCACACTATTTGGGATTTCTATACTTGTTAACCCACTACAGCCCGAAAATGCTAATTTTTCTATACTTGTAACATTAGTTGGGATTTCTATACTTGTTAAATTTTTACAGCCGTAAAAAGCATATTTTCCAATAGTAGTCAAAATAATCACTTTTTTTAAACTATTTGGCACGTATTTATCATTATCTAAATAATTCTTACCGCCAAATATGTAACATATATATGTGTTTGATTCTTTGCTTTCCCCAACAAATGGAAGTGTTATACTTGTTAAACTACTGCAATCATAAAATGCATATATTCCCATGTTTGTCACACTATTTGGGATTTCTATACTTGTTAACCCACTACACCCTGAAAATGCAGATTCTCCTATACTTGTACACCCTTCTAATATTTTTACTTCTTTTAAACTACTACAGCCTTCAAATGCAGAAGAATCTATACTTGTACACCCTTCTAATATTTTTACTTTTTTTAAACTACTACAGCCTCTAAATGCATAATTTCCTATTATTGTTGTATGTTTTGGAAGTTCAACAATTTTATCATTTCCAGTATATTTGATAATTTCAATAGTTCCATCATCAAGTAACTTAAATTCAAAATCTTTAGTCCATATTGCTTTTAATGTAATATTTTTGTTAACTTCTATTTTATTACATAATCTATCATTATATTCCCATCCTACAAAATCATAGCCATTTTTCTTTGGAACTGGCAAATAAATAATAGTTTTATACTCATATTTTTGAGTGGTAATTTGCTCTCCACCATCCACATCAAAGTAGACTTTACATCTTTTGTCCTCATAATCACAAATAGAACACTTATCGTATCCTTCATAATTTGTTATATAATTATGACTAGATATTTCTTTTTTGTTATTACATACTTTGCATTCATGATAATGTGTGCTTTCATCATGTGACCATTCATTTTTATAAACGTGAGCTTTCTTTGCTATTACTAAACCATCTAATTTATTTTTATTAGCATCAAAATAATTATGACAAGCACTACATTCATAATGACCTTTTGTACCTTCATTAGTGCATGTTGAATCTACTTCATTAATAAAACTACCATATTCATGTGATGCTTTTATAACTACATCTATTACTTCATTAACTCCATTTTTATCTAAATAGTTTTTATTACACTTACTGCAATGATAGTATTCTATATTCCCATCACTAGTGCATGTTTTATCTACTTTAGTGATGTGTTTCATGTTATGGATATGTGCTAATTTATCAATTATTGTATTCTTATTCCTTGTATAATGGCATACATTACATTCTTCATGCTTTAATCCTGTTTCATCTTCTGTTGCTGGTTTATCAATTACCCATTTATATTCATGTGGTTTCTTTTCTATTACTTTATAAGTTGTGTAATCACAATTCTTGCATGTATCATATGCTTCATAGCCAATACTACTACATGTTGATTCAAATTTTTCATGATGAACTAAATCATGATCTTTCTTTGCAATTACTATACTACCTAATTTATTTTTGCTTGCATCAAAATAACTATGACATTCACCACATTCATAATGGCCTTTTGCTCCTTCTTTACTGCATGTTGAAGCTACTTCATTAATAAAATCACCATATTCATGTGAAGCTTTTATAACTACATCTATTACTTCATTAACTCCATTTTTATCTAAATAGTTTTTATTACACTTACTGCAATGATAGTATTCTATATTTCCATCTTTAGTACATGTTTTATCAATTTTTAAAACATGCTCCATATTATGAGTATGGTTTAATTTTACTATTATTGTATTTTCATTTCTTGTATAATGACATACATTACATTCTTCATGCTTTAAGCCAAATTCTTCTTCTGTTGCTGGTTTATCAATTACCCATTTATAATCGTGTGATTTCTTTTCTATTATTAAACTATTTAATTTGTTTTTATTCGCATCAAAATAAGTATGACAAACACTACATTCATAATGGCCCTTTGTTCCTTCTTTACTGCATGTTGCATTTATTTCTTCATGATAATCCCCATATTCATGTGATGCTTTTATAACTACATCTACTACTTCATTATCTCCATTTTTATCTAAATAATTTTTTTCACACTTACTACAATGATAATATTCTATATTTCCATCTTTAGTACATGTTTTATCAACTTTGACAACATGTAACATATTATGTGTATGTGTTAATTTATCAATTATTGTATTTTCATTTCTTGTATATTCGCAAATATTACATTTTTCATGCTTAATTCCTATTTCATCTTCTGTAGCATATTTATCAATTATCCAAGCAAAATTATGGTTATCTTCATCTTTTATAGCATCACATTTTTTACATTTATGATAATGCTTGGTGGCATTATATAAATAATTCGAATCGAAATCATGGCCTTTTGCTTTTATTACTTTATAGGTTGTATAATCACAATCAGTACACTCAACATATGCTTCATAGCCATCATTTTCACATGTTGCTTCTTTCCTTTCATGTTCAATTAAATTATGAACATGAGGTTTTTCACCACATGAAATAATTAAAAAAGCAAAAAGCGTTCCAAAAAAAACTGAAAGTATTAATTTAATTTTTTTCATAATAATTCTCCTAAATTATATTAGCTTTGCAACTATAGCATTTCTTCAAATTTTGAAATAGCATTTTTTACTCTTCTTGATTGTGATGCATAAGAGTTACTAAAAATTTCTTTAACAATTTTTTTATAAAGCTTTTCTGCAGTTTTACTATTACATATAATCCTTGCATGAGGATCAAGTAGTTTAAATGCATTTTTAAAACTAGTATAATCAAGTGTGCAATATAAAATATCATTATCATCTGCACTATTCTTTTTTCTTATTGCTTCATCAATTACATCTAAAAAAGCAATATTGTTTTCTATTAAGATTTCTTTTATAGCTTCTATGACTACTTGTTTTCCTTTACATTTTGATAGTTCATTTTTTAAATCAGCAAATGAAGCATTAGCTGAAAGACCTAATTTGATTTTTAATAAATCAACATCAATACCATCTAAATCAGCTTCTTTTAATGTATTAGGAATTAATAACTTTCTCATTTGTACTAAAGAAGTGCCTCTTTTAGCATCAATAGCTTCAAAAATTATATTAAACAAAGAGGTATAAAAATAACCATTTCCTGTATAAGGAGTTATAGTTCCAACAATTAGTATATTAGTATTTACTGTGATACAATTTTGATGATTATAACTTCTTGCATATTCATAATCAGTAGGCATTTTCTTCGACTCATTATTAAGCTGTATTTGATCAATAATATTAAGATTCATTTAAAAAGACCACCTTTCTTTTTTAATCAACATATCTGTATATAATTGTATAGATATTTATACTGCCTAAATATCTTACTTTTTTATTACAATTATGTAATAAAATGCTCTTTCTTTTTCATTTTAGTCTCATTGACTTAGGGTATAAAAAGTATACATTTTTATACTCATTAATGTAAAACTGATTCTTTAATTAAGGATATTCATATGCTAAAGAAATTAGATATCTAATCATTGAAAAAAAGACAATTAAAATTTATAATATTTATAATAATCTGCAGGATTAAACTGCAGATTATTTATTAAAATAATGGGAGCTATCTTTATGAAAGACTTTAAAATAAAAACTATTAGCTGCTTAGAAAAGGTTATGCCAAATAAAATGCCTACTTTAAATGAAAATGAAGGTATTTGCTTAAAAAACGAATCATTTTCCTTTCAAGTAGCTTACTATAATAAAACAAGAGAATGGTTTTCAGCATTTTGTAAACTAATTATTAATAGCGATATAAACGAATTTATTCAAATTAGATATGTTGAAAATGTAATGTGTCAAACACCAACATCTACTAAAAAGGATGATTACTATTTAACACATAAACAAGAAATAATTCCAGATATATTAAAGGATGATTCACCATTAATTATAAAGCTGCAAACATGGCAAAGCATCTATGTAACAATAAAAGGAAATCTTCCAATAGGAAAGCATACTATTAGCTTTATTATTAAGGATTATGATAATAATATTTTAGGAAAAACAAGCTATACATTAACTATAATTGATAAGGAATTAATAGATAGTAATCTTTATTATTCTAACTGGTTTCATTATGATAGTATAGCTAGCTATTATAAAGTAAAGCCATTTAGTAAAAAATATAATACTATTATGTGGAACTTTATTGATAATGCTATAAATCATGGCTTAAATACCTTAATTGTACCTTTATTTACTATTCCTTTAGATACTGCTGTTAATAAAGAAAGAATAACCTGCCAATTACTTGATATTTCTTATTCTAATAATACCTATTTCTTTTACTTTGATAGATTATTAGCTTTTATGAAAACTGCTAAAGAAAAAGGTATAAAAATGTTTGAAATGGCTCATTTATTTACTCAATGGGGTGCTAGTAATGCTCCAAAAATAATTGTTAAAGTAAATAATAAAAATAAAAAAATGTTTGGCTGGAAAATTAAAGCTGAGGATGAAAAATATTTAGACTTTTTAAAGCAATTATTAAGTAAGCTAATTCCATTTTTAAAGAAAAATGGCTTTAATGAAAATGAAGTAATATTCCATCTTTCTGATGAACCAAATGCTTCTCATTTAAAGCATTATTTATATTTAAAAAGTATTATAAAGCCATTACTTAAGGATTATTTAATTTGTGATGCTTTATCAAACTATGAATACTACACTAAAAAGGCTGTTGATAGAAGCGTTGTAGCTACAAATGAAGCTGAACCATTTATTTTAAATAATGTTGATAATTTTTGGGTTTATTATTGCTGTAGCCAATGCGATAATTATTTATCAAATAGATTTATTTCTATGCCTTTGCTTAGATGTAGAATAATAGGTATACAGCTTTATTTAACTAATGCTAAAGGCTTATTACATTGGGGCTATAATTTTTATAATTCTGCTTTAAGTAAAAGATATATTAATCCTTATTTAGTTAATGATGCTGATGGCATGTTTCAAAGCGGTGATTCATTTATTGTTTATCCTAAAGATGATGGTACATGCTATGATTCTATTAGACATGAAGCCATTTATAGTGCCTTTTTAGATTACCGCTTACTTATTACACTTGAGAAGAAAATAGGTAGAAATAATGTTATTAAGCTTCTTAAGGAAAATGGCTTTGAATGTAATTTTACCACTTATCCTAAAGATGAAAAGCTATTTATAGAACTTAGAAAAAAGATAATCTTGATGCTATAAGATTATCTTTTTATTTGTACTATTCAATAACTTTTTAAAATATTTTTAGTATGAATACTAATATTTATCCTTTGCTTTTTAAATCATAAATATCATCTAATGTTATTAATACATAGTTATCATTTGCTGTTAAATTAAAGCCTGATTTAGAAATAAAGCCTAATTTATTATATTTTATATTAATGCTATTTAATTGCTTAATTTTCTCATTAACTACGCTATCATCGATTGGTTTATTAGTAAACTTTACCTCATAAAAATCATAGCCATTTTTATTTAAGGTTACTACATCAAATTCACCATTTTTCTTATTTTTAATATCATCATAATAATACTTTCCAATTTTATATAATGGTGGATTTATTAAATGATTTATATTTAATAAATAAAAATATTGTTTAGCTATTTTTTCAAATTCATGAGGAACATGCTTTGTTAAAAAGTCTTCTTTGATAAATTCATCATAAAAATCATCTGGCGCCATTATTTTAAAATAAGAATTCTTTGTAAATATGTATCTATAATAAAATAATGACAATCTTTCTGATATTTCATATGTTGCCTTTTTTTCACTTTCATCATTAATTGGGCATACACGCTCTATAACATCCATTTTTATCAATCTTTTTAATACATCCGATAGCATTGGTGATGATGAAATATGTGATTTATTTAAAATATCCTTATATTTTTTATTTCCTAAGGCAATAGCATAAAAGCATTCATTAGCATTGTTTAGCTTAGTCATTTCTTCAAGCAAAAAGCCTTCAGCCTCATTTAAAAATCTAGCATTAGGACTAGCAATTAAATTAATAATATTTTCTTTTAGCGATTTTGTTTCATCAATGTATTGATTATAATATGGAACACCACCAAATATAGAATAATAAGCGACTTTGTCCTCATTTTTTAAAGAAGGATAAAACATTGAAGATTCTAAATAATTCATTTGCTTTATATTCATTTTTATAGAAAATCGACCATATAAAGGATTTTTTGCACTTAATAATTCTTCCATTACATCAATATATGATCCACATAAAATCAATTTAAGCTTACAATTCATTTTATATTTATCAATAGCGTTTTGTATAATACTATCTAAGTATTCTAAATTATTTCTTAAATAAGGATATTCATCTATTACAAGAATTATCTTTTCATTTATTGATTTATTAAAAACGAACTCTAATACTTGATTTAATGTTTTAAATGAAGGAGTTGGAATATTAAATGCAGTTGCTAAAACTTCTGATAATGATTGTATGTTATATAGCTCAGAGGCTTTTTGACACTCAAAATAAATTTTTATACCTTCAAAATTTTTAAATGATTCTTTAATTAGCTCACTTTTCCCTATCCTTCTTCTACCATAAACTAATATAGATTCAAAGTTATCACTATTATATAATTCCTTTAAAGTATTTATTTCATTTGCTCTTCCTATAAATTTCATTATCTTAGCCTCCATTTATTATATTATATACAATTAAAATTATTATATCAAGATTTTACTCAGAAAAAACTGAGTCAGAAAAAGCTGAGCAAAATAAAAAGACTGCAAACTAAGTGCAATCTTTAATATAATTAATTAATTTTTAAGCTTCCTCTTGAAATCATTTTACCTGATACTCTATCAAATAATAATAAGCCAGCTCCAGCAAATTCAATATTTATTTTATCACCAATTGTATAAGTAACATCACCATATAAAACAGATGTAATAATATAGTCATTGATTTTTAGCTTTACTGTAGTTTCAGAGCCAGTAGGTAATGATGAATAAATTTCAGCTTCAATACCTTTATTATTAGCTACCTTAATAAATTCAGGACGAACACCTAATATATACATATTAGAAGGAATATCATGCTCTTCTTCAGCACTAATAGTGCCATGTACTGTAGCAATATGATAATTAAAGGCACGGTCAGCATTTTCTTTTTCAATGTATCCTTTTTCCTTTTGCATTGCTTCTTTTTTAGCAATTTCTGCTTTTATTCCTTCATCACGTTCTTTAACAAAAGCTTCTAAATTAAGAGGAGTTTCTAAATTAAATGTACATTTAATTCCATTTAAAATATCAAAGCTAATTTCTTTATCATTATCTTGCGTTGCTAAGCCTTCGATAAAGTTAATGCTTGGCGAGCCAATAAAATCACCAACAAATAAATTAACAGGCTTTTTATAAACGCTTAGTGGCGGTTCATATTGTTGAATAACACCATTATTCATTAAGCAAATCTTAGAAGCAAGTGTCATAGCTTCTTGTTGATCATGTGTTACATAAACAAATGTTGAACCAGTTTCAAGATGAAGACGCTTTAATTCAGATCTCATTTCAAGACGTAATTTAGCATCAAGATTACTTAAAGGCTCATCCATAAAGATAATTTTAGGGCCTGGTGCTAAGGTTCTAGCAATAGCTACACGTTGTTGCTGACCACCTGATAATTCAGATGGATATCTATCCATAAATTCACCGATATGAACAATACGAGCAACATGTCTAACACGTAAATCAATTTCTTCTTTATCTAGTTTTCTTTCACAAACTAAAACTTTTCCATTTACTACATGCTCACCTTTTTCATTTAGCTCAATGCCTTTTTGCTTTAGTTTTTCTTTTATATTATTAGCAATTTGTGTGAATTCCTCACTCTTTTTATTAGCAAGCTTTAAAGATTCATCATCGCTTAATGTATCAAATCTTAAATCATATATTTCCTTAGCTGAGCTTAAAGAAATTTTAAAGCCATCTATTATAAATAATAAAGCTTTATCCTTTACAACCTTTTTATTTTTATCTAAGGAATATGAAAAATACTTTTTAATATCTCTAACGTTTTTTACAGCACTTGCTAATTTAATATATTTGATGTATTCACTTGAAATAACAGGTAATTCATCCTTTAATTCAAGCAAACCACAGGTAATATTTTTATAAACAGTCATATGTGGCCATAAAGCATAGTTTTGAAATAAAAAGCCAACATGACGTTTACTTGGAGGAACATTTATTCCTTCCTCAGAATCAAAGATAACCTTATCATCAAACATTATTTTTCCAAATGTTGGAGTTTCAAGACCAGCAATCATTCTTAATGTTGTAGTTTTTCCACAGCCTGATGGGCCAAGTAAAGTAACGAAAGCATTATCCTCAATAGTCATATTTAAATGGTCAGCTCCATAAAAGCCACCCCAGATTTTTGTAACATTTTCTAATGTAATTTTTGGCATATTATCTACTACCTCCTAATCCTTTATCAACACTAGCTCCTGTTAAGATATTTGTAAGCCAGTTAACAATCAAAATTATAAAAATAAGTACAAAGTTTGCAGCATTTTCAAGTGCTGGACAACCATCTGATCCAAGCTGGAACATAAATCTTGTTAATGTTAGACGATCATTGCCAATGAATACAAATAAATCGTATTCTCTCATACAAGAAATAAATGGTAGTAAAAATCCTGATATAATAGCTGTTTTTTGAATTGGGAAAACTACCTTAAACATTCTTTTCCACCAAGGCATTCCTTGAATTATACCAGCCTCTTCTATTTCATTTGATAATTGCATCATAGCATTAAGTGATGAACGTGAAGCCATTGGAATATATTTTAATGTTCCAACAACAGCAGCAACTACAATCCACATACTAGCCATTTTTAAGTTAACACCTAAAATATAAAAGCATTGTGATAAAGCAAGAGATGGCATTAAATATGGAAAGAAGGCTAAGCCATTAACAAATCTTGCTAATTTAGATTTTCTTTGCTTGCTTACAGCATAACCAATTAAAAATCCAGAAATCCCTGAAGCTAATGCACAAATAAATGATAATTTTATTGAACCAATTAAGGCTTCCTTTATTTTTCTTTCGTGGAAGAAACCAACGAAGTCATTTGTTGAAATAGGCTCCTTACTAATCCAAGCCTTTAATGTTAATCCTGAAGAATAATCTCCTGGATTTGGAAGGCATGATTCTAAGAAGAATGACACCATTGGTCCAATACAGAAAAATACAACAATTATAGATAAAACAATACCAATAGCCCATTTACCAACCTTACCTAGATTTATTTTTGATACTTGGCCACTCTTACCAGTTACAGTTGTAAATTGCTTTCTAGAGCCAGTTTGTATTTGGTTAATAATTAATAAAAATACGCCCATTAAAATTAATACAATTGCCATAACTGAACCAGCGCCAGCATTTCTTCCGCCACTTCCTGAAATATAAGCTTGCATAGATGTTGCTAAAACCGTATAGTCAATTGGATTACCAAGCTTTACAGCTACTGAATATGAGCTCATAGCTGAACTAAATACTAATAATACTGTTGATAATAAAGCTGGTTTTAAAATAGGAAGCGTTACCTTAAAGAATGATTTCCACTTTGGAATACCTAAAATTGAAGCAGCCTCCTCTAAATTAGAATCCATGTTTTGTAAAACACCACCAAATAAAATATAAGCAAATGGTGCATAATGTAACCCTAAAATTAAAGAAATTGGGAATGCTCCAAAAACAAACCATTCAGGCATAGCAATTCCTGTTAGAGCTTGAAATTCTCCCACATATCCAGCGGTACAAGAAGTTGAAATGAATAAGTTTTTCCAAAATAATGCTAATGTCCATTGAGGCATAATATATGGAAAAATAAATACTGCTGAAATAAATTTTTTACATTTCATATTAGTTCTTGCAATTAAATAAGCTGCAAGGCCACCAAATAAAACAGCAAATATGCATGATAGTGTTGATACTAATAATGATCTTAAAAATGGCTTATAAAAAACACCAACAGAAATTCCATTTTTAACATCAAACACCTTTTTAAAGTTTGCAAAGGTAAAATCGCCAAAGCCATAAATTGTATATGTCGTAAAGGCTTTTAATAAAAGCGATACTAATGGAGCTATATTTAAAATAATTAAGACAATTCCAAAAAATAATAAGATTGTATTCGATGGAATCCCTAAAAAAGTAATCGTTCCATTAGCGGTTCTTTTAAACCATTTGTTAAAAGAGCTTTGCTTTGTAGAATTCTCGTTCATAAAACATAATCCTTTCTTTTCAAAAGAAATTAGGTAAACCTTAAATAGCTTACCTAATTAATTATTAATTTAAATATTAAACTACTTTCCTTTATTTGCAATTGATTTTTCAATAGCATCAATTACATTATCATAGTTAGCACCAATAAATGATGGAGTTTCAACAACTGCTTTAGCTTGATTAATCCACCATGTAGATGTTGGGTCATTTAGACATGGCATATTGTCAACTACTTCACCAGCTTCATTTTTAACTTGACCATTCTTTGTTCTATCAGCATTGATTGAAGGCATAGTTGGATAATCTCCAACATCTCCACCCCATACTGAATATGCAGTAGCATTTGTTGAAATTAATTCAAAGAAAGCACATGTAGCATATGGATATTTAGCATATGGTAATACTTGAAGATAATGCTTGTACATAAATCCACCAAAGCCTTTAATCTTTGAAGCACCCATAGTAGCACCATCTGTATTTTCTGTTCCAAGAGCAGCAACTACAATATTTTTCTTAGAAATTTCATTTGTTTCTGAAACCTTTAATAGTTTTGAATAAACAATCCAACCTACATTTCCTGGAGTCTTTGATAAATGGTTAATAGCTTCGCCATCATCTGGATAGAATACAGCATTAGTTAAAAACTTATCAATAAAGGCATAAGCATATTTCTTATCGCCATAGCTACTATAATTTTCAACATTTACATCAGAAGAATTTGTTGAATCCTCATAAGCAGCCTTTAATTCATTATTCTGTGTATCATCAGTTAATTGAATTAGCCAGTCCATGTTAACATTTTCATTTCTAGGGTCCATTGTATCAATTCTACCCTTAAATGATGAATCTGTAACATCCCATACATTATCAATTACAGTTTTACCATCTTTGTTATTATACATCCATGTCTTAAAGTTATATTGTAAAGTAAATGGATTTGAATCTGTGTCTTTATTAGTATCCTTGTCATCCTTCCAAGTCTTAGGAACATAGTTTACATAATGACCAGTGTCAATACCCTTCTTTTGTAATTGATAGCCATCTTGAGTAATAGTTCCAGAATATCCATCTTTAACTCCAGCATTAATTTCTTCACCAAGAGTTGTGTAAATTAATCCATCAACTGTTGTATCATAAGCGATTGGGTCTTGGATATCCTTATTATATTTTTGTAATTCGCTCTTAAATAGATTTACTACCTTATCCTTACCACCACGAGAGGTTGTAGCTAGAATTTTAACTTTACCTGTAGTGCCTAATTCTTCAGCAGCTTTTTTAAATAATTCATCATGAGATAATTGCTCAGCATCCTTTACTGCATCAATTACTCTTTGATCTGGTTGGAATGTACTTCCACCACAGCTTGATAGTGCAGTTGCACCAACTAACAACGTTGAAAAAACCATTAATAAACCTGTTCTTTTTTTCATAAATGATCCTCCTAAGGCATAGGCTTAAGTGCCTTTATCTGTATAAATTATAGAATGGTAGCGTTTACATTTCAAGATATTTTTTTACATTTTATTTACTTTTTACTCAAAATGTAAATGTAAAGTAAATTATTAATTACTTTTGTTACCCAATTCCTTGCTTTTAGTATTTCCTAAAAAGCAGCTTTTAAACAAAATAAAAAGATTACATTAAGCAATACTAGCTCTTTGCAATCCTTTTTGTTCTTTTATTATTTTACTTCGTATCCTGCTTCAGTGATATTTTTTTTAACTTCATCAATATTTGTATTACTATCACATATAATAGTAACATTTTTATTTTCAAGTGAAGCTTTAGCATCATTTACGCCATTTACCTTTAAGCATGCATCCTCAACATGCTTAACGCAGTGCATACACATCATACCATTAACATTAATAACTACCTTATTATCCATATTTTCTTTCTCCTTTATATCTACATTATTTCTTTTTACCTTAAACAAGTTAATAGTTAAGGCATTTAAGACAACTGAAACTGATGAAATACTCATTGCAATTGAACCATACATTGGTTGCATTTTAAAGCTACCATTTGATAAATAATAGAATATACCTGTTGATAATATTACACAAATGATATTATAGAAAAATGCCCAAAATAAGCCTAGCTTAATTGTATTTAAAACCCTCTTACTTAATTTAATAGCATTATCGCAGTCAAGTAAGTCGTTTCTTAATAAAACAATATCAGCACTTTCAATAGCAATTTGTGAGCCTCCACCAATTGCAATTCCAAGATCAGCAGTAGTTAAGGCTAAAGCATCATTTACTCCATCGCCAACCATCGCTACTAAATGCTTGTCATCTTTTTTAAGTGATTTTATAACACGCGCTTTATCAGTTGGTAAAACATTAGCGATAACCTTACTAATTCCTACCTCATTTGCTATTTTGTTAGCTGTTTTTTCATTATCTCCAGTTAGCATAATAACTTCAATACCTTGCTTTTTAAGTTCACTAATAGCAAGCTTAGAATTTTCTTTTACTTCATCCTTTATAGCAAGTATTGCAACTGCTTTATTTTCTTTAAATACTAATAAAGGAGTTTTGCCACTTTTAGCAAATTCATTAATTTTTTCTTGTATACTTATAGCTATTTCATTACTCATTTTTTCATTTCCAATAGCATAAGTAATAGAATCAATAACTCCCCTTACACCTTTGCCATCAAGGGCTTCATAATTAGTGACGTTTAAATCCTTATCCTTTTTATTTTTACTAAATTCAACAATTGACGATGCTAATGGATGCTCAGATTTTATTTCTAAAGAATAGATAATATTATAAATATCCTTATTCTCTTCAAATTCTATAAAATCAACAACAGATGGCTTGCCATTTGTTATTGTTCCTGTTTTATCAAGAACAATTGTTTTTATATTATGAGCCTTTTCAAGTATTTCAGCATTTTTAATTAATAAGCCATTTAAAGCTCCTTTTCCAGTTCCTACCATTATAGCAACAGGAGTTGCAAGCCCTAAAGCGCAAGGACAAGCAATAACAATAATTGTTAAAGCAAAGTTAAGGGCCGTTTCAAAAGCATTTGTAACATAGCTAGGATTAGCAATTTTTATATAAACGAAATTAGCTATAAAGGCGGCTAAAGCAATTAATAGAATAATAGGAACAAAATAATAAGAAATCTTATCAGCTAGCTTAGATATTGGAGCCTTTGAATTACTAGCTTCTTCAACTAGATGAATAATATTACTAATAGAAGTATTCTCGCCTACCTTTAAAGCCTTGATTTTACAATACCCAGCTGTTTGAATAGTTGATGAATAAACATCATCATTTACTTCCTTTAAAACAGGTAATGATTCGCCTGTAATATTACTTTGGTCAAATGATGCCTTTCCTTCTATTATTTTTCCATCAACTGGAACAACATCGCCTTTTTTTACAATAACTATATCATTAACTTCAACCTCTTCAATTGGTAATAATACTTCTTTATCATTTCTTAATACTAAAGCTTTTTTAGGCTGTAAATCCATTAGCTTTTCTAAAGCTTTAGTAGTTTTTCTTTTAGAAAATGACTCTAAATATTTTCCAATTGATACAAACACTAAAATCATGCCTGCTGATTCAAAATATAATGACATATGATACTGCTCAACTATTGAAGCATTATTTGTTGCTACACCCCAAGAAATCATAAATAAAGCATAGATTCCATATAATAATGAAAATGAGGCACCAATACAAATTAATGAATCCATATTAGGCGATCTTTTAATTAATCTTTTAAAGCCATTAATAAAATATTTTCTTTCAATATAAACTATTGGTAAAACTAAAATAAATTGAATTAAGGCAAATCCCATAGGGTTTTCTTTCATATCAAATATAGGGAATGTTTTCCAACCCCACATCATATTTCCCATTGAAAAATACATTAAAACTAATAAAAATACTATTGAGATAATTAAGGCTCTTAAGGAGTGATCATTATCTTTTACTATTTCTTCTTTTTTTTCATTTTGTAAGGAAGCACTATATCCTGCATTACTAACTGCTTCTTTTACTTTATTAACAGAGCACATTCTTTCATCAATATCTACTTCCATTGTATTTTGAAGTAAATTAACATTTACAGATGAAGTACCATTTAGATCTTCAACTGCTTTTTGGACATGACCTTGGCAAGAAGCACAAGTCATTCCTTTAACATCAAATTTATATTTCATTATTGAAATCTTTTGAATAAAGTAACTATTTCATCTAAAACCTCATAGTTACCCTTTTGTATATTTTCTATAACGCAAGATTTCATATGCTCATCAAGTATTTCATTAGCTAAGCCCTTTATAGCTTTATCAATGGCTGATAGTTGAATTAAAACATCATCACAATATCTATCATCTTCAATCATCTTCTTTATTCCATTAATTTGACCATTAATTCTATTAATTCTACTTATTAACTTCTTTTTACTTTCCTCATCACGAGGAGTGTTTTTCATTTTACAAGCTTCACATTTCATAAATTATACCTCCACTTATTAATATATACCCCTATAGGGTATTTGTCAATAGCAAAAATTAAAGGAATTTATTTAGCTTGTCTAATTTAAATTCCTTTTACCTATATTTTTAACAATATTTATTTTGTCATTCATAATTTAGTAATTCATAAATTACAATTTCTGAACAATCTCTTTTTTGGTAGATTTCTACCTTTTTTGCGGTTCATAGCATTTTGCTATTTATCTATATAAATCATCTAATACTATAAAGATATAATCATATTTTTTATTAAGATTAAAACCATTTTTTGAGAAAAAGCCAAATTGAATAGGCTTTAAGCTTGTTTTTAAAACCTGTGATATTTCTTTTTCAATAACTCTATAAAGCTGAATTTCTGTTTCTTCATCTAAAAGAAGTGATTTTTCTAAATATTTACCATTATAATGACGTCTTTTTTTACTATAATTATTTGCTATGTCTCGCCATTCTTTTTTATTTTCTTTTGCCATATCTAATAATAAACATGCCTTCATAGTAGCTTCTACATATAAACAAAAAACATAAGTAATTGTAGATTTTAGATGATATTTTATTATTTAATTTTTGTTAATTTTTCAGTATTAACAATAGCAATCAAAAGCATATCCTTATCTAGCTTTGACTCAGGATTAACAGGCGTAGTAATTTTACCATTTTTTGAAAAAGCAACCACATTAATTGAGTACTTTTTTCTAAGATTTAGCTCCATAAGATTTTTACCTACCCATTCATCCTTAACATTCATTTCAACAATTGATAGTTCGTTAGAAAGTGACAAGATATCAACCGATCCAGATGTTAATAATGTCTTGGCAAGCCTTATTCCCGATTCTATTTCCGGAAAAACAACAATATCTGCACCAACAAGCTTAAGAATTCTTTGATGCATTTCATTCGAGCATTTTGCTATAACCTCTTTAACGCCTTTTTCTTTGCATAAGGTAATTGCCATTATGCTTGCTTCTAAATTATTGGCCATAGCAATGATTACAACGTCAACATTTGAAATACCAAGTTGTTCAATTACTTTTGGATCTGTTACATCAGCGCATTTACAAATTGGTAATTCTTCTATAGCATCTTCAACAATTTGTGCATCTAAATCAACAGCAATTACATCCATTCCATTTTTTACAAGTTCTTTAGCTACTGATATTCCATATCTTCCAAGTCCGAATACTGCATAAGTTTTTTTTACCATATATTTATCCTCCCTTAGCCAATACTAATTTCTTCATAAGGATCATTAACAGCATTTTGCTTTGACCTTTTGCTTCCAAATGCAATCGCACATGAAATTGGGCCAACTCTTCCAAAATACATTGTAATGATAATTATTATTTTTCCAAATACATTTAATGATGTTGTTAAATTCCTTGATAAACCAACAGTAGCTGCTGCACTTATTGTTTCAAACATAATATCCATTCCGGGTGCCTTTGTTACTGCTGATAAAAGAATCATTGATGTTAAAACCACACTAAAAAATGTAATGACAACCGCTATTGCTTTTACAATTGATTGCTTTGATATTGTTCTATTAAAAATTGTTGCTTCATTCTTTCCTTTTATCATAGAAAATGAAGTATATAAAAGCACTGCAATAGTTACCGTTTTAACTCCTCCTGCAGTTCCAACAGGTGATCCACCAATAAACATTAAAATCATAGAAGAAATAGCTGTTGCATTAGTTAAATTTTCTTGTGGAATAGTTGCAAACCCAGCTGTTCTTGTTGTTATTGATTGAAAAAAAGAAACCTGAATTTTATCAAAAAATGACATATTATGAATTGTCAAATCATTACTATATTCAAACACTAATGTTGTAACTGCGCCAAAGACAATTAATATCATAGTAGAGCATAGTGCAATTTTACTATGTAATGTTAAATGCTTAAAAAATTTATATTTTCCATTTTTTTTCAATTTAATAACTCTTATAATATCCCACCATACAATATATCCTAATCCACCTAAAATGATTAATATTGAAGTTGTTATATTAATAATAGGATTAGTTGCATAATTATATAGGCTAGTTTCACCAATTATATCCATTCCGGCATTACAAAATGCAGAAATAGAATTGAAAATAGAAATCCAAATACCACGAGCTCCAAATTCTGGTATAAATACTATCATGTAAAATAATGCCCCAATAAATTCTATTATTAGTGTTCCTAATAAAACCCTCTTTACAAATACTACAAGACCTGACAAGGTATTTAAATTAAATGCATCCTGAATAAGTAACCTATCACTAATACCAATTTTTTTATTAATCATTAGCATAAATGCTGTTAAGATAGTTATAACACCCAGTCCACCTATTTGAATTAAAATAAGTATTATGACTTGTCCAAAAACGCTCCACGATGATGCTGTTGAAACTGTTACCAAGCCAGTAACACATGTTGCTGTAGTAGCAGTAAATAAAGCATCAATATATGAAATTTTTCCATTTTTTGCACTTATTGGTAAAGAAAGCAAAATACTTCCAACAAGTATTACAATTAAAAAACTTAATAATATTATTTGTGTTGATGACATTTGAATTTTTCTTCTTTTTATCATATAAATCCTTCGCCTTATTTGTTTTTTTCTTTGTTAAAATAATTTTAACATTGTATTTATTATATCATAAAAATTTTTTTATTTATAATTAGTATTTATTCTCTAAAGCATTTAAAACTATTTTTATATTTTATATCAAAAGATAAAAACATTTTTAAGGTACAACCTTTATACTTCTTCAGGATATTTTAAGCCCCATTGTTTTCTAAAATAAGTCATCATATCCATAACATCCTTAGTATAATCTAAAAACATACAGTTCTTCTTTTCTTTAATTGCTTTTTCCATATCTAATAATTCATATAATAAAGCATTAGATGTATCACCCTCATTAATAACTTCTACATTTGAACCATCAACATAAGTAATTGTAGCTTTTGTAGCCCTTGGATATTCCATTACCTCAATATATCCTTTTTCACAAGATATCATGGCTCTTTTTGGTTGCTTTGAATGTAATGATAGCATTACTGTTGCCATTTGTCCTTCTTTATTTGTAAGAAGCAAACCAGATTGCTCATCAACACCTGTTTTAGCTTTCATTACCTGTGATAATAGCTTATTAGGATTAGAAATAAAGAAATAACGAATAAAGGAAAGAGCATAAACGCCAATATCAAGCATGGCTCCTCCTGCTAAATTCATATTAAAGAAACGATTATTCATATCATATTCCTTAAAGCTTCCAAAATTCATTGTAATAAGATTTACTTTACCTAATTTATTAGAAGCTAATATTTCATTTAGCTTTTTATAAAGAGGCATATGATAAATAGTCATTGCTTCAGCAATAATAACATTCTTTTTATTAGCTAATTCTATTACTTCATTTAGCTCATCACTATTTAAGGTAATTGATTTTTCAACTAAGACATGCTTATTATTTTCTATTGCTTTTTTAATAAAATGAAGATGAGTATTATGAGGTGTAGCAATGTATATGGCATCAACATTTGAATCAGTAAATACATCATCAATATTATCATATACCTTTTTAATATTATATTTATTGGCAAAATCAATTGCTTTTTTTTGTGTTCTATTAGCAACAGAATATATATTTCTATTATTCTTTATTAGTGCATTTGCCATTTCATTTGCAATAACACCAACGCCTATTACTGCCCAATTAATATCTTTCATAAATAAAACAACCTCCATTTATTATCTTAATTATATAACCTATCAATTAATTTTTTAACTGAGTTATTCTTTATATTTGTGATTTCTATACTGATATTTTTCAACTTCATATTCACGTATAGTTTTATACTTATTCTCGTTAGTTTCTTTCATTGAAACTGAATCTATTAAAATATTTTTTAAATGTTCAAATTCACTATATTCATCTATTGATGCCATTACTAATGCATTTCTAAAAAACTTAGCATGATTTGAAATAAATAAAACATTAACCTTCAAATTAATTTGTTTCATTAATAAGTACAAAAAAGTTGTGACTGCTCTAGTGTTTCCTTCTCTAAAGCAATGTATTTTCCATAGCTTAGATATAATCAATATCACTTCATCAATAGTATCTTCATGTGACAATTTATTCCATTTTGTACTTTTAAATCTTTTGTCTAATGAATTTAAATCTCTATTTATATTTTTATACTCACTATATTTTACAGATAAACCTGTTAATATCGGCTCTTCTTTATAAATATTCAAATTTCTAAAAGTGCCAGCCCATTCATAAATATCTTTAAATAAAATTTTATGAATTATACAAATATCAAAAACAGAATTTATTTTTATTGGATTATCAATTATATAAGTAATATTTAATGATACATATGTATATTCAACTTTATCTAATTTTTTGCTATCTTTAATGTTGAATTTATTAATTAATACATCTGTATTTGGATATAAGTATTTATCCCTTACCATTTTGAAATAATCCTTCCAATTGCAAATTTTGCCGTTTCAATATCTATATCTCCTTTAGAATATAAATGTATTATTTTTTTTGCTTCTGGTGGTACCTCACCTCCATCTACAGAATTAATAATATAGGCCAATTGTTCTGCATTAGTTTCATTTTCAATTTCATTGAGTTCAAATGGAATTCCTTTTTTTAAAACAATTTGTCTTATATATAAATCTATAGCTTGCGACATCGATAAACCTATATTTGACAATATTGATTCACATTCTTTTTTTATATCTGAAGATATTCTTGCATGTATTACTTCATTTTTCATAATTACCACTCCTTGTCTATATTGTATCACAAATGTGATACATTATAAACGATAAAATTTAATTACATTAATAATAATTTTAAATAATTTTTTAGTATAAACTATGAGATTTTTTGAACTTTCAATAGGGCAATTAAACTTACTGTGATGCTAGTATTAATGGTGATGCTATAGCTCATAAAAATATAACATGCAACAATATAAATGGCGATATTATAAAATGCGATGGATATATTATTTATAAATAGTATTTAATCGCCTAAAATTATTTTATCAATTTTTGAAAAGGAATAATTGTTATAAATATTTCCCTCATCAACTCTTATTAATCCATTTTCAATTTTACTATTTACAACACTATTATTTTTAAGTGTTATAAATAAAATATCATAAGAAAAATGATGCTCAATATTTATTATTTTAATATCATTTCTAGTTACAATCCCACTTGATGTTTGAAACTTTAAGAAATTATCCAATATATTGCAATACAAATTACGTGATGGTGAAAGAATTAAATCAGCAGATTTTAATTTAGAAACACACTTCTTTATTTGATCATAATATGATGCTTCTCCATCATTTTTAATATAGTCTAAAAGTGAAGGTATATCATTAAACCATATATCATCACTATTACATATTACTTTCTCTGCTTCTTCAAAATAAACAATTGGATTTATCCATAAATTAGTATTTGTTACTTTTTTAATAATGTTAATTTGCCTTTTAACTTGAATAAAAGGTGACTTTAATTCCTTTTGGTGTATTTCATTTGTATATCTATCAGCTTTACTTGAAAGGAAATATCTTCCATCTTCTTCTATTACACCCTTCCAATGCTTTACTTCAATAACAAATACTTTATTATTATAAACAACTAATAAATCAATTTCACATTGTCCATATATTGTGTTAAGAATAATATTTGACTTTATTAATGCATTCGGAAATGCTTTTTTAATAAAGTAGAAAGCATCGTGCTCTGCTTCTTCACCATATAGCTTTTCGCTTGAAACATAATTAAGTGGTTTCCCACCAAAAAATCTTTTAAATCCAACAGCTAATTTATGAAAAAAGCCCATAGTATCACCTCGAGTATTTCTATTTTATTATATCAACATTTATAAACTGAACAAAAGTGATTTAAAAATCATCTTTTTAATAGCAAATAAAAAGATACTATTATTATAAGAAAGCAAAGTGATAATAAAATATGCTAAAGAAAATAATAACATCTTTTAAAAGTATTAATCATAAGCTATTTATTTCATTATTAATAATAGGATTAGTACCAACAATATATACAACCTTAAGAGTCTTTTATTTAGGTAATTTACCAGGTGATTATTCATATTCCATCGCTGGTCAATTATCGTGGGTTAGTTTAATATATGAGGTTATAAATGAAGCTATTATATTACCTTTATTTTATTTTGTTGGGAAAGTTGTTTTTGATAAAAAAGAGCTGACAAATAGAATAAAAACTGGTTTATTAGTTACATTATTAATATATCTTGTTTTATCCTTATTAATCATTATTTTTATAAAGCCTTTGTTAGTTTTAATGGCTATTGATGCTTCAATAATAGATGCTTCAATTACCTATATTCGTCTTGAAACAATTGCTAATATATTTATAGTTTTACAAAGCTTTGCTCTTATAGGATTAATTACTCTAGAAAAAGAAAAGCTAGTTTATTCAATTACATTTATTAAGCTTATTCTATGCTTACTTAGTATTTGATGTTTTTTATTATCTACATTACCATGCTCCTTAAATTTAAGCGTTAATGGTATTGCTTTATCAAATATAATTGTTAATTTTATTTTATTAATTATAACTATTACTTTACTTTATAAAAATGAAATAAATATCTTTAATAAAGATTAAATGAATTTTTCTTGGATAAAGGAATTTATTAATTCTGGACTTGAATCATTTGTAAGAAATTCTGCTTATATGTTTATGATTGTTAGAATGGTAAATATTGTAAGTGAACAAGGAACATATAGGGTCGCTAATAACTTTATTTGAGAATGGCTATTACTTCCTATTCTTCAACTTCAAGAATAATGAAGAAAGAAGTATCAACAAATAAAGATAATCTTAAAAAATAACTCATTAGGCTATTTTATGATTACCTTTATAGTTGTTATTATTTGGTGTGTTTTAATTCCTATATATAAGCCTTTTATGAAATATGTATTGAGCTATAGCGATGTTGATAAGTTATTTAATTTAGTAATGATAATATTTGGCTTTTATATTTTATTGGCTATTCAAAATGTTTTTGATTCAACATTTTATGGCCTTGGTAAAACGAACTATATGCTATTTGAATCAATAATTGATAATGTTGTATATTATGGAATAGCCTTTATACTTTATAAATGTAATATATGGATCCCATCATTAGTTTAAATTACCTTATTATTTGGTATAGGAATGGCTTTTGGTTTTATTGTTTCACTATTTGCTTATTTGTTCTTATTAAGAAAATATAAAATATCAATTGTTAAATAAAATGTTTTAATAATATAGTGATTTTTCGCCACCACTGCTTAAAATTTAGTTTACATTACATATTCAAAGCTTATTAATTCATCATCAAAATTTCCTTGTTTTAATAAATCACATACTATTTGTGAATACTTTATCGTTACTGGATATTTAGAATAAATAATATCCGAACTATTAAAATCCATTTTAGTAAGGAACATCAAATCATCAACAACTTGATTAATTGAAATATTACCATAATATTTTCTAATCTTAAGTGGATTGCCAATGCCTCTTTTATTATTGCGATATGTGTACCCCCTCAATATATCAGAAGATATTACAGATCCATCTGTCCAAACATAAGCTGTATCAAGTGAAGCTTTGATTATAGTTCCTCTCTTTACAGGATAGCCATTGCATCTATTATTTTTAAAGCAGTAACAATTAAATTGTGTATACACACTAATTTGAATCAAATCAAAGTCATCAATTCCTTCAAAGGCTTTCTTAAAGCCTTCGATTTCTTCTTTTTTAAAAGGATCACAACGGTGAATTACAATTCTTTTTAATGGTTCAATTCTTGAAGTTTTATAATATGTCGTTTTAATTTTTACTCCTAAGTTATAAGCTTCTTCCATTGATAAGTACTGATTTTTTCTTTGCTTATCCCTAACTGATGAAATGATTAATTGCATTCCTCTTCCAGCACCATCAAACATTTGACTGCAGCCAACAGTTATTCCTTTAGAATCTCTGCCAAAACTCATTCCCAAAAACAATGTGTCCTTTGAAAACTTTTTTGGGTACCACGGCATTCCTATAGTCTTTGTGTAAATGCCTATCGCAAGATTAAAGATTTTTTTATTTATGTCATCACTAGAATCAATACTATTTTCTTCTAAAAATTGTGTTTTGTATTTGTTGGCACAAGTTAATTTAATGTAATCATGTAAATCAAATTCCCCGTTTGTCCTATAAATGCCTAATTTATTAGAAATGAAAAGCAATACAATATCCACATTTTTTTCATTATAAAGTTTTTTTATACCTCTTATACAAAAATTTCCAAACTCAAAAGCGTCTATTTTATTAGAACATATTAACTGCGAAATATAAAAAGCAGGAAGACCATTATAGTCAAATTCAATTTGTTTTTTAAAAATTGAATTAAACCCTCGATACTTTGGAATTATGCTATTAATATTCTGCGTTGAATTTGTTCCATTAACCAGTAAATCAAGATATTTTTTTAGTTTGTTTTTATCATCTTCTGTACAAAAAACACCCACTTTAATTTTATCATTAGAAAAAAATGTATTACGCGGTCCATGTTCATTAAGAAGCATTATTTGATTAGTACTATAATTATCATCAACTAGCATTTCTGGCTCATCAGAGCAATTATAATAATCTATACTTTTTTCTATATTGCCTAAAAAATTATTATCAAAATCAACAATACTATCGTTTACTTCAAATTTTAGAGAATTATTAAAAATATTATTGAATAATTCATTTCTTTTATCGTAATTTTTAATAGCGTACAAACTTGATTTTATTTGATTAATTTTAAATTTTTGAGCATCATCAACTTGAGAATTATCAGGAAAATAATTAACGTTTGTTAAAAGACATATTTTTCCATTAAACAAATCAACGTTAATTTCAATGCCTTCTTTTATTGAATCAATACAGTGTAAATATAGATTGTCCCTGAATACACCTATATTTTTCCTTCTAAAAAAAATTTTAATGCATTCTTTGATTAGTTTGCATTTGTTTGTGATTGGAATTTTCTCATCGCAAATACTTACTTTTACAGCTAGTAAAGAATTTAGTGATAAATCAGCAAGGGCTTTTTCTTTATCACCAACAATATATAGACTTCCTTGATATTGCATAACATATGCATCAAGATATTCTTCATTAAGTTTTCTAATTTTCTCATTTGTAATTGAATATGAAATTTTATAACAGTACGGATTACTAATTAGTGGATTCACATTAAACTGAATTTTTTCTGGCTGGTTATTAACAATTAATTCAAAACTATTGTTTTTTAAATCTTTATACATTTCATCAATTATGCTATTACGATTATTTTGTAGAGAATAAAGTTTAGAAAACAGATCATCAAATCCTTTAATAAAACAATAGCCAGAGTTAGGACTATGTTTTAGCAAAGAATCAATTCTATTATTATTTGTACAAGTTATGTCAATACTACACCAAATTATTTCAACTCCAAGACTAGAAAGCTTTTCTAGCAAATCCATTACAGACTCATCCATTCCTGAGTATCCAATAACAATTAATGTTTTATATTTTGCTAAAATAACTTCATTACTGATGATATTAGAAAGATACTTCAACTCATTTTCTGTATTTCTTAATGAATCATAATTATAATCACCATGTAATTTAATAATTTTCAATCTTGCATCTTGCAAAGGATTAATGCTATCAGACTGAATAGTAATATCATAATTTTCATTCAATTTTTTTATCGACTTTTCTATCAAATTATCAAAATTTGTGGTCAAAACAGTATGTATTTGATTGCAAATTAAATAATTTGCAAAACATAAATATCCATAAGAAGGTGATATATTCAAAAAACATTCTTTAATGAATTTCGAACGATCTGATGCGTTTGGAAAGCATTGTTCAAAATAATAAGAATAAGGGTTTTTCATATTAGATGGGTATTCTTTATTAATTATTTGGTTGAATTTTTCATCGTTTATTAGTGTAAAATCATTAATCTTAAATCCATGCTTTGCACAATAAAGTCTCTTTTTAAATTCTAATACTAATTTACCTGCAGCCATACATCCAGCATCTATCGAACAACCAGCTCCAATTAAAAAAGAAACATCATTTCCATTTGAAATTGTTAATTTATTAATTAAAGATTCCTGAGAATATTGCATTGCTTTCAATCACCTCTTTAAAATATGTAATAAAATTATGAGTATAATTTAATCATTTTATCTAATATTGATCAATTTCTGTAAAGATAACTTATATTCCATATAGTTTCTATTAAATTAACTTGTTCTGGCTTTAACCATTTCTTAAATTGATTTATTTGTTTTGCTAAAAAATATAAAAAATCAATTGTTAAATAAAATCAAATTATTTCTAATCATTTCAATAAATGGCTTATCTGCTTCGCAAAAATCAACTAATTTTAAATTTTCTTTATTAACCCATTTTGAATCAATATGTTCAGTTAAAGAAAGATTACCATCAATTAATTTACATAAATAACCATATAACGTAATACTAAAAGGAAGAGCTAAAGAAGTGTATTCATAATAACTTTTACCAATATATTTAATTGGTTCAATTGTTGATTTTAGTTCTTCTTTTATTTCTCTTATTATAGTTTGTTCGTGAGTTTCATTAGCTTCTACTTTTCCACCAGGAAATTCCCATTTTCCATCTAATTGTCTTCCTGGTCCTCTTTGACAAACAAAAATTTCATTTTTATTATTAACTATAATAGCACATACAACTTCATAATGTTTCATCTAAATCTCCTCCAGTTATATAATCATAAATATCCTGTCTAACAGGAACATCAAGTTTATATATAATATTTACTACATCATTACCTGATTTCATTTTTACTTCTTTAAATGATGTCGGATAAATATAGCCTAAAAAATAAAATTCTTTAGAGTTTTTATCATCTTTGTTTTTCCTTACAAACAAAAGAATCTTTGTATTATTTCTTTTCGAATCTTGAATATTTATTACATCTTTTGATTGTAATGTCCTTCCATTTTTTGATAGCCAATTTAAAGTGTCTCTTGACTCAAAAAAGTCTTCATATTTTATAGAATCTGAAATATCATCACTTTTTTCATAATTAATAAATATAGGTAATGTGTTCGTTTCAGAATTATACTTATATCCACCAATATTAAGTGATACCTCTTGTGATGACCAATCAAGTAATCTGCACACATCATCATATGTATATTTTTTATACAAATTAAAAAATTCTTTTTTATACATATCACCATAATCCCTATTGAATCTATATTTACCAAACTCTATAATTTCATTTATTGATTTTAAAAATAGGTTATGTTTCAATAGTAAGTCGAATTCGTCAGTAATAATCAAATTATTGTTATAAACTTTTGCCAAACAAACATCTTTAAAAGTCACTTTTGATGATGAAACAAAATAATTATTAGTAAATTGATTTATAAGATTTGTTAATGACATATTACTAATCACTGTGCTGTATTTATTTTCAATTTCATTTCTAAAAATATTTAAATCAACTTTTTTATATTTTATTAGTTCCTCTAATAGATTTAACTCAGTTGGGCGTTTTCCACTTGCATATAAAGAAATAAAGCGAAGGTATAATAATTCTTTATTTGAAAAATGATATAAATCATGTTCATTTTTTTCTAAGAATGCTTCATATGAATTATATTTATTAATAATTAATAATGGATCTATTTCGCCATTTTCATCAAAATCCATCAATTTTGGAACTCTCCCTAGTATATTTTTTAATGTAATATATGCTTGTTTAATAATTTTAATATCAGAGAAATTTGCCTTATCAATATTTTCAAAAATTCTTTTTTTAACAACTTCTTCAAAATGTACCGTTGAGGCTCCTTTAATAGTTTTATTACCTTCTTGAATAAATCTTCTTAAATTATCCTTGTTTCTAGAGTTATCACCAGACAAAGCCATCGGTATTAAAAAGTTTTGCTGATAATTTCCAACAAAGTCTAAGACAACAACGTATTCTTTATCTGTTGTTTTTCTAAGGCCACGGCCTAATTGTTGGACAAAAATAATTGCTGACTCTGTTGGACGAACCATCACAATTTGATTGATTTTAGGTATATCAATTCCTTCATTAAATTTATCAACTGTAAAAATATATTCTAGTCCACCGAAATCAGACTCTAATGATTCAATATATTTTTCAATTTGCTCTTGTGTTGTTGAACCAGATATTGCAACTGTCTTATATCCTTTTTGATTAAATAAGTTTGATAATTCTTCAGCCTCATTAATTCTGCTAACAAATATTAATCCTCTTGGTTTATCTCCATAATATCCGTACTCTTTGATTTTTGAAATGATATGATTAACTCTATCTTCTGAAACTAAATATTTAAATTCAGCATTATCATCGAGCACTCTACCATCAATTGTAATATCTGTTACAGCATAATAATGAAATGGACAAATTAAATTTGCTTCCATTGCATCTTGAAGTCGAATATTGCACGCCAAGTTATGATCAAATGCTTTATAAACATCAAAACCATCGCTTCTATCTGGAGTTGCTGTCATTCCAAGATAAAACTTAGGCTTAAAGTAATTAAAAACTTTTTGATAAGTTGGTGCTCCTATTTTATGAGCTTCATCGATCACAATATAATCGAATTCATCTCTTTTAAACTGCTTTAAACAATTCTCATTGCAAATGGTTTGAATAGTTGAAAAAATGTATTGTGAATCTTCTTTATTTGTACCACTATATAAAGAAGTTTTAATACCTGATATTATTCTTTCATATGCTTTTTTAGCATCTTTTGCTATTTGTAAACGATGAACTATAAATAAAAACTTGTTTGGTTTAAATGATTTAACATCAAGTGCTGACAATATAGTTTTTCCAGTACCAGTAGCAGAAATAGCTAATGCCTTATTACCGCCGCTTTTTCTTATTGATTGCAATTTTTTTAAAGTCATTTCTTGCATTGCATTTGGTTTAAATATTTGTATATTATTTATTAAACCTGTTTTGGCAATTTTCTTTTGTAAATTATATAATTTTTCATAATCATCAATATATTCTTCTGTAACAGGCGTTGACAACGAATACATTTCATCGAATTCATGCATGCACATTTTTGCATAATTGCCATCCAAAGTTGAATTTAATTTAACATTCCATTCTTTGTTTTGAAGTAAAGCCGATTGTGTTAGATTAGATGAGCCAACAATTATTGTATATTCATTGCCATGTTTAAATATATAACCTTTTGAATGCATATTTCCTGCATCTTCTGTAATAATTCTTAAATCTATATTTTCATATTGATTTAATTTTCTTAAAGCCTTTGGCTCTGTAAAATTTTGATATTGAGATACAATTATTGTTCCTTTTATATTATTTACTTTTGCTTTGTTTAAGGAGTTAATTAATACTTGATATCCAGACATATTCAAAAAAGCAACACAAAACATGAATTCATCACATGTATCTAATTCTTTTTCTATATCAGTAAGTACTTTTTCGCCTTCAGCTGGATTATTAGTTAGTATACGTGGGATATAATCGATATTTGCTTCAACAGATGAGTTAATAAAACCATTTCTTAAACCATTAATAATATTGCTATCCATTTTTTCACCCCATTAATACCATTTATTTTATCAAAATATTATTTTCAACAAAATTATATCATATTTTCCATAAAAATGCTTTTTATAAAGCAGTTATTGTATAAGATATTTTATTGGCTTATTTATAAAGTAACGAAATAATGTATTATCATCTTCAAATTATAATTTGTTTTTCAAATAATTAGTGTTATAACTTTTTTATATTTTTCAATTTAAATTTATAACCTAGATTTTTTATTTGTGTTGCAGCATATTTTATTGATACCTTGCTAAAAAACGGTATACGCGGACGTGAATCAGAATATTTGTTTATAATACCCAATACAATTGTATAATCAGAAACTTCAAATGTGTTATTAATAACATCATTTATTCCATTTTTTTGAAGTTTTTCTTTGAATTTCTTTCTAAATTTAGGATCTTTTAATAATGTACATGAAGTTGTTGCTTGATTAAATAAATGACTTAGATATGAAGAGCCACCATTATTTTTAATATGTATCAATGTTTTTCCTACAGCAACATCACATGGTTCTATTTTATTTCCAGTACCACTACCATATGAAATATTATATTTATGAATAAGATGTGAACCAGGCAAACTTTCAACTAAAGCATTATTATATTTATCTTCATCAACATTTTTTTGACAGTCTATAAAGTTAATATCAGACAATTCTAATCTTTTATAATCATCATTAATTTCTGCCGCAAAATCATTGTTTATTCTATACCAATTTCCGCCATTAATAGCGTATATTTCATTATTTGACAGTTCCAAACTACCAACAATACACTTTACCGCATTCCATTTAGCAATATCATCATTTTCATTTGATTTAGCAATGATATTTTTAGATTTTATTTGTTCAAAACTTTCTATATGACTGTTATTAAAGCTATCAATAAAAACATCATTTTCTATATCATTAGTCTCATAATCTCTGTTTTTTTGTCCAGAAATGTATATGTATCTCACTTTCTCCCAATCAATAACATCAGGTATAGCAAGCCAAACATTAGAAAAATTTCTATTATTAAACTCTTCTACAACTTTTTCATTTAAAATTTCTATTTTTTTACTATCTCTTAATAATTTAATATTATCTAACCACTCAAAATTTTCTTTATATGTTGTCAAACTGTATTTTCCATAACAATACTTTAAAAATTTTTCTATGTTTGTTATGTCTTTATCAATAAATATATTAAATATATCACCACCAGTAATAATTGACTTGCCAAATTCTTCATCATCACTCTTTCCTGTAACATATTTAATTAAATCTCTATCAATATCAAAACCAAACTCAGAAATATCACTTTCTTTTGGCATTTGTTCTTGGCTTTGTTTATAATTTTTACCGATATCAACTTTAGATATTTTTCTTAATTTATTTCTTGCAATTGTATTTAAAACAATCTTTAAACCAAATTGTTCTTCACAAACATCATCTTTTAACAACGTTTTTCCATATCCAAAAGTTACAGCAAATATCCTTGAAGTTTTATCATCAATTTTAATTCTTTTTATATATACTGCTCTGGCATTCGCTGTCATTAACTCATCATTTTCAAGTTGAAAAAAATTAGAAAGCCACTTTGGTGGTCTTGTAAATGATGCGCTATAATAAGCAACTGAATTATCATCATACTTATGCAGCACACGACTATCGTCTTCAATAATATCATTGAATTCAACAATATCTTTTTTTATAAGATAAATAGAAATATTATTTTTAGCCATATATAATCCTCTCTTTACTTAATTTTAATCTACATAATCAGATTTTTACTACCGTATAAATTGCAAATGTATTTATCTTAATTGTTTTTATTAAAGTTAAACACTCGTAAATTTGCATTAAATTTAGTACAAATTTGTAAATATATCAAAATCAATATTGCTTCCATTTAGTAGTGTGATCTATTTTCTATTTTTTCCATTTTGTGGTTTTTAATTGATACTGTAAATTTATATTTTTATTGCCTTCTTTATCAATAAAACTCAATGATAGAATTGTATTATTTTATAATTCACTTCAATTATAATGTTTATTTAAATCATTACTATTAGTAAAAAAATTTATTCTTTTTATCATAAACACACTTCTATTTCATTTACCTTAAGCTCTATTTACTTAATATGGAATTTAATGAATCAACAATTTTCATTTCTTCATTAGCACCATTTGTTTTTAATCTTATTAAAGGTAATTCAGCATCACTTAAACACTTATTTTTTATTAAATCATGTTGTGATTGCTTTTCACTTTGTTCATGATAAGAAATGCCATCCACTTCAATTGCTAATATTGGAGCTTTATCATACTTATTGTAAATAACAAAATCTAAATGAGTCCATGGATGCAAAAGATATTTTAATTCATCATTGTTAAATTTTGATGTATCTATTTTAACAACTGATTTAAGATTAACATGTGCTGAATAAGATAATGATGAATATTCTTCTCTTTTAAAAATCTTTCTTATTAAATTTTCAATTATTTCTTCAGTTGCAATTTCATCTGTTTTAAGCGTTTCTTTTCTAATTGCCGAATAATCATCATATAAGATATCAAATACTGAAGTTACATTACCATTTGTAGCATCTTCATTTGTTTCATAGCGAATATATTTAACTAAATCAGCTAGAATACCTTTGTTAGAATTAGCTATTTTATCACTTGTAACTAAAATAAACTGTTCTTTTGCTCTTGTCAAAGCAACATTTATTAGTTGCTCATTATTAACAAATGATTTAATAATTTCATCATCTTTTATAATATCTTCTGCAGAATTTGCTACTGTTGAAAAAATGATTATTTGTTGTTCCCTTCCTTGAAAAGTATGTATTGTACCAACTTCAACATATTCTGGTAAAACATTTCTTAATAATTCAGCTTGCCTTCTATAAGGTGTTATAACTCCAATAGTTTTATTACTTGGAAGAGTACTAATTAGTTTAACAATTTCATCTATTTCTCTTTGATTATATTGTCCAGATGAACCATCATCACTTTTTCTAGCATGATTCCCGGGAACAGTTTTTATTACTTTTATATGATTAATACCATCATCATTTTTCTTCAATTCTAATTGGTTATCATATATTCTTTTATTACTAAAGTCTATAATTTGCTTTGGACATCTATAATGCTCTTTAAGTAAAGTCTTTTTAACCTTATTTTCAAGAAGCGTTTGTACAAACGAAAGAAAGCTTACACCACAATCTCTCATTTTTTGACTTATATTAAATTCTTTTGCAAGATCATACTCACTATTTAATAATTCTTCTGATACAACTGGTGGTAATTGCTTGTCATCACCAATAACTATTAATTTTTTACCTTTAGCTAAAGATGGTAAAATAGTTGTAATTGTGCTTTGGCTAGCTTCGTCTATTATAATATAATCAAATGAAAACCAACTAGGGACAGAAGATGGCAAACAATAAGTTGATGATAATATTACTGAATATCTTTTAATAAAACTAGGAAAGTTTTTCTTAAAATTATCTGCAGTGAAAACTTTTTCTTCTAAATTAGCCATTTTATCTTTTAAATATTTATTGAATTTATTTGTTGATAACTTAATTATTGCTTCAGAAATCCCTCTGCTTTTATAATCGCGAATTATTTCCTTACTATGTTCAATCATTTGATTTAGTAAATTAATTTTCTTTTTGATATACGTGAATTTTAAATTTTCAGTTAATTCTGGCATATCATTTTTAGTAAGCTTTAAATCGATTCCATACTTGATTTTTAGAATCAGGCGTTTAATAAAACCTATTTGGTCTTTGCCATTACTTTCTAAATCAACAGCTAGTTTTAAAATTTCATTTGGCGCTATTGTATTTTTGATATTTATATATTTTATATCACTATTCCATGAATATTTTTTAAATTGTTGTTCTAAATTTTCTTTTTCACATATTTCATTACTTAAGTTTGCTTCACAATCAAAAACTTCTTTTTCAAATTCTATTAGTTTATTTAAATCACCATTTATGGGCTTTATATCAAAATCTGGAATAGTATCTTGTGTATCAGAAAAGAAAGATGTTCTATTTTCATTATTGCCTAATCTTGCACATAAAAAGCCATAACCATATTCTTTCATCTTTTCATAAACATTATAAACTGCTTTATTATTATTGGATATAACAGCAACTGTTTTGCCATTGATTAAAATATTTGCAATTAAATTAAGTATTGTTTGAGTTTTACCAGTTCCTGGTGGACCTTGTATAATAGAAATATTATTTTCTATTCCTTTTGTTATTGCATTTATTTGACTATTATTATGTGAAAATGGATAAATAATTTGTTTTACTGCTTTACTATATAATCTTGTTTCTAATAAATCATACAAAACATTATCAGAAAGCCATAAATCTTTTATTTTTTCATACTGCCCTCCTAAAAAATCATTTTGTGTTTCTTTATCATATAATTTAGCTAATGAGCTATAATAACTATATAATATTTGCTTACTTTTTTTATATATAACAAACTTATCTATGATGTCATCTGGTAATTTTTTTATTCCTTTTATATTATTAAAAAAGTAATAACTATTTTCATCTTTATAAAGATATGCTTCATCTACACAAAAAAATCTTCCCAACAAGAAAGGATCAATTTCTATTTTCTTAGCATTATAAAGAATAATAACATTTGAATATGAGAAAAAATATTTTTCGCCATTTTTAAAAGTTATATTATAGCTATTATGATAATCATTGAAATAACGAATATCCTTTGTAACTTCTTTCCAACCGTTTTTATTATTACATATAAAAACCTTATCTTCTTTAAAATTAACTAAATACTCCATTTTTGACCCTTCCATAAGTTCATTTTGTATTATTAGTATATCATAATTTGACATATTTTGACTTAACCAAAACATACAAAAAATTGCCTATTTATTACATAGACAATTCCTTTTTATTCTAAATATTTTATTTCTTATATTTTTTCACCAAATTTATAAGCTTCTTTTAGTATTTTTTCACTGCTTTTAACTAAATTAGCTTCATCAAATCCACCAGCTTTTAAAATACCTTTTAAAGTAGCTTTAGGAAAGCAATCAACCCAACCTTGTAAGCCATTATAAGCCTTATCAAAGGTAGTTAAAGCATCTTCAGCAGCTGTTGCTATCATATAAATATCTTTAAACTTATAATCAGCAGTATATAAAGGATTTAATCTATCAAGTAGTGTTTTCATTTGACCAGACATTTCATAATAATAAATTGGTGTTACAAAAACTATTACTTCAGCATTTTTAACCTTTTCCATAATAGAAGCAACATCATCATTTAAAACACATTTATTAGTTGCTTGACATGATAAGCATCCTATACAATAATTAATCTTTTTACCTTTTAAGGAAATATATTCAACATCATTTGAATTAGCTAAAGCTCCTCTTTCACATTCTTTAGCTAATATTTCAGAATTACTTCCACCTCTTAAGCTTGTTGAAATAATTAATATTTTTTTAGACATATCATTTTTCCCCTTTCCTTATTTTTATGCTCTTTAATAAATTTTTCTATTTTGTCAAATAGAGTCTTTATGAACTACATTCTTAACAATATAGTTTTTTATTGTCACCCTTTAATTATTTAAGTGCTTTTCAACTATAAAATCTAGAATGAACATTTTCACCATGAACTAATAATATCTTATTGTTATATTTCTAATATTATATAATTCACTTCCTTGTATATATTATAAGAGCTCGAATTAGCTCTAAGTCAATACATTAAAAAATTTTTTTTATTTTTTCTGTAACCTTTTTCATTTTCATTTGTCTTATATATGAAAGGACATAAAGAAAGGAAAGAAAATTATGAAGAAAAATTTATTTTATGCAGTAGGACTTTTAGGAACATTATTAGTTACAGGATGTAATACACAAGCAAATGTAGCACAAACACAAGCAAAAGAAATAGCTTTAAGAAATGTTGGTTTACAAGAAAATAGTGATTTATTAATTACAGCGACAAAGGCTGATAATTATACAGATGAAAATCAAACATTTAAGGTAGAAATATTTGTTGATAATATTAAATATGTTTATATAATTAATATAACAACATCATCAATTGAAAAAATAACTATTAATGATGTTAATGTTGATATTAACAGTCAACCATCTTCACCATATGATAAAAACAATAATTCATATATTGGTATAGACAAAGCTCAAGAAATAGCATTTACTGACGCAAATTGTCAATTAGAGCAATTAAGTAAGCTTGAAACAGAATTTGACTTTGATGATGGTAAATATCTATATGAGGTTGAATTTGAATATAACTTTACTAAATATGAATATGATATTGATGCTATCACTGGAAGCATTTATCAAAAGGATGTTAATGATATAACATATATTTTTAATGGAGCTAGCGTATTAGATGTAGACAAAATTAAAGAAATAGTGTTAAATAAAGTAAATATAGCTGATGCTACATTTACACAAATAAAGGTTGATCGTGAAAAGCTAGCATTAGTCTATAAGGTTAAATTTGTAGCTGATAATGTCAAATACAGATTCGTAGTAAATGCTACAACTGGTGAAATTATTGAAATGAAAAAAGAAAATGATACTAAGCAAGATCAAACAAGCTTAATATCACTAGATGAAGCAAAAGAAATTGCTTTAAGCCATGCTTCATTAAAAGCAAGCGATGTAATATTTACAAAGTCAAAGCTTGATAAGGATGATGGTGTATATGTTTATGAAATAGAATTCAAATATAATAAAATGGAATATGAATACAAAATTGATGCAAAAACTGGAAAGGTAATTGAAGTAGAAATAGAAGAAGATTAGTATGAAAAATGATGTTATAGAGCTATTATTTAAAAAACATTATAATGAAGCATTGCTTTATTTACTTAGCTTATCTAATAACAAAGCATTAGCAGAGGAAATCCTCTCTGATGCTTTTTATAAAGCTTTAAATACTGCTGATGATTCTATAAGAAATTTTAAATCATGGCTCTTAACAATTTGCCGTAATTTATATTATAATCATTTTAACAAGCAAAAAAGCATTGTTGAATTAGATAATAAAATAAAGGATGAAAGTGAAAGTATTATTGATAAGATTATTAAAGATGAAAGATATAAAGCTTTATATCATGCTATAAGCTTATTAGATAATTCCTACAAAGAAGTAATAATATTGTTTTACTTTGAAAGTATGCCAATTAGTCATATCGCAAAACTAACTAATAAAAATGAAAATGCTATTAAGGTTATGCTTTATAGAGCTAAAGAAAAGCTAAGAACAATCTTGGAGGTGAATAATTATGGACTTTGAAAAAATATATGAAAAATACTTAAATAATGAGGCAAATGAAGAAGAAGTTAAATACATTGAGCAAGAAATAAATAAGGCTAAAAAGCTAAATGAAATTATTGATAAAATGGAAAACACTGATATATTTAATGAAGCCGATATTAAAGATGTTAAAAAAGCTAAAAAGGCCTATAACAAAAAAAGAATTATTCAAACAATAATTATTTCCTTATCTATAATACTAGCTTTATTTTTAGCTTCATTTGGTACTGTTTATAAAATTGGATCAGACTATGCTAATAAAACAATGTCAATTACCTATGATGATGCTAAAAGCATTTCTATAAATTATATACTAAACTATGATGATGATATAAGAAGCAATGATATAAGAATAGTTGATATTAAAAGAAAACTTGAATTATCAAATA
>CAKPZU010000009.1 GCA_934215405.1 uncultured Bacilli bacterium
GCGGATTTTAATTTCTCATTTATTTTTTTTGCTTTTTTTGCCTTTTTTGGCGGAATTTACTTTTTCAATTAACGAAACTAAAAATTAGTGTTACAAACTTTTTTATTAATTTAAGGGAAAAATAAAATGAAAATTGTAAATTATAGTTAGAAGGTAAATGGAGGTGATAAAGGTGACTAACGATTACATGGTAATTAATAATTAACATGTATGGGCTAAGCTGATAATTATAAAATATGGAATATTTATTATCAACAATCATCATTTTGTTATTGATGTATTTGTTAAATAATAACCATAATAATAAAGATTAGCAGTTAAGTCATCATCGTTAATTATTATTTCCATACCTTCTAGCAGTAAAAAAACAGGAGTAGTTTAATCAGGCTCTCCTGTTTTTCTTTTGACTAATCATCATCGTCACTTATATTATAGTCAATTTTTTAATAAATGTGAATATTTTTAAAAAAAATTATTTTTCATATTTTATTTTAAAGATTTCTAGTTTATGTAAATTAGTTCCAATTTTAATTTCATATTCGCCATCATCTACAACGCTTTTTAAGTCTTTATTTATATACAATAAATCCTTATATGTTAAAGTAAAATTAATATTTTTCTTTTCTTTAGCTTTTAATGGAATTCTTTGATAATATTTTAATTCGTTAAATGGTGAAATAACACTTCGACATTTAGCTTCAATAAACATAAAAGCAATTTCTTCACTATTATAATTACCATTATTTGTTATTGAAAAGCTTATATTTATTTTATCTTTCTTTCCTTTTAAAATGTTCTTTTCAATTTTAAAATTATCATATTTATAATCATTATAAGATAAGCCATCACCAAAAATAAATAATGGTTCATTTTCACAATCTATATAATGAGTCACATAGCGTTGATATGAATCATTTGTATTAGTTTTAGGCCTACCTGTAGGATAATCAATATATGAAATAGGAATTTGTCCAACATTATAAGGAAAAGACATAGTAGTTTTAGCACTTGGTGATACTTTTCCTAATATTATATCACGAATAGCTTTTCCACCTTCTTGACCTAAGTAGAAAGAATAAAGTAAAGAATCACATTTGTTTATATAGTTAGTTAAAACAAGTGGCCTTCCAGCAAAGATAACTAACACAATATTTTTATTAGACTTATTTAGTTCATCAAGCAATTCTTCTTGCTTTAAAGGAAGTGTTAATTCACATCTTGATCCACCTTCACCAGACATAAAATCACTCTCGCCAAGGCATAAAATAACTGTATTAGCTAAAGTATAATCATCAACTACTAAAACATCATTGTTTTCTTTAAAAGCATCATAAATAGTAGTTGTATCATTACTATCGCTAACACCGCCCCAAGGGCCTGTTATACTTTTTTCTTTAGCATAATCGCCTAAAATAGAGACTATTTCTTTATTATTTAAAGGTAAAATTTCATTTTTAAGCATTAAGATTGATTGAGTTGCTATTTTATAAGATATTTCAATATTCTCTTTCTTTTTAAAATATTTTTCATTATCTAAATAAATGTTTTTATAAGGATTAGCAAACAATCCTAAATCATATTTAGCCTTTAAAATGTTATAGCAAGAATCATTTACATATTTAATGTGTTTTTTATCTTCTTGACATATTTTTAATAAGTAATCCTTATAGCATGTTGAAACCATTTCTTGATCTAAGCCATTAGTTATACAAATTCTAGCAGCATCCTTTTCGTCAATTGCTACCTTATGATTAATTAATTCACTAGCTGCCCCATAATCGCTTATAGTAAAGCCATTAAATTTTAGCTTATCCCTTAAGATTGTTTTAGTAATTTCTTTGTTGGCAAGAACTGGAATATTGTTAACAGAATTAAAAGCAAACATTACACCAAGGACATTATTTTTAATAGCTTCTTGAAAAGAAGGCAAATAATTAGTATATAGTGAAATTGGTGAGATTTCAGTTCTATTATATTCACGACCTGCAAGAGGTGTTCCATAACCCACAAAATGCTTACAGCAAGCACCAACTGCATCTTTATTTTTCAAATTATTAGTTTGATAGCCTTTAACATAAGCCTTAGCTAAACGTTTATTTAAATAAATGTCCTCACCATTTGATTCATTAACTCTTCCCCAACGAGCATCATTAACATAATCAAGCATTGGTGAAAAGGTAACGTTAATTCCTGAATGAGCAGCTTCATAGCCACTAACTCTAGCAACTTTTTCAATTAATTTATCATTAAATGAGCAAGACATAGAAAGAGGAGTAGGAAATGATATTTTAAAGCCATGAATAACATCAAGCATAAACATTAAAGGAATGTGTAAGCGACTATTATTAATAGCACATTGTTGAAGTGAATTAATAACATTTACATCGCTAATATTTAAAATAGAGCCAATATGACCTTGCTTTATTTCTTTTATTACATCTTCATTTTCAAATTCCGGACCAGTAGTTAAACCTCCGTAATAAAATGTTTGATATAATTGACCAATTTTTTCTTCAAGTGTCATTTGTTTTAGTAAATTGTTTATAAATTTATTATCCTTTTTCATTATTTACAATAAACCTCAATATTCATATCACCATCAATAAATGGTACAAATAGTCCTGAATTTCTATAAGTATCAGTATTGCTATTCGTAAATATTTTATCATTAACCTTTACTTCATTAATTGTTGATTTTTCATTAAGCACATGATAGTTAATAGTAATGTGTTTATTATTATAAGTAAATTCAACTTTACTATTGTTGACATTTTTACTTAAAATTGGATCTAAATATAAGCCATCATTTAAAACATTAATACCAAAGAATTTAGAATATAATTGATGTAAATAAATTCCAGGGCCTGATGAATATAAACGCCAGCCTGCTTTTACATTAACTTCCTTTGTTTTTAATTTATTAAAGTTTTCATTAGCTTCATATCTATTATAGAAATCTCCATCACTTGATGAAAAATATACATTTCCTTGGCGAGTTAAAGCATTGCTTACAGAATCCTTAATTAAAATAGGACAAATCATATTTAATCCTTCATATAATCTAGCGTTTTCACCGATTTTAGCCATTGCTTCAAGATAACGGATATGTGCATGAACATATAAAAGACCAATTTCTCTTCCAAAGTTAGCGGCAGTTTCAGCACGATTAAATAATTCGTTTTTACCGCCTTTATATTTAATTGCATCGCTCATTAAACGAATACCATCAGGATACATTAAATATTCATCCATAATATTCAAATAATCCTTAACCTGCTTTTTATTATAAAGTGAAGCAATCATACCACGAGTTAATGGTAATAAGCGATACCTTATATGTGATTTGTTATCAAGTGGGTGAAGCATATATTCAATTTCACCATTATTATAATTTAAAAATCCGGCTGGAACGTTATCTTTAATTAAATATTTATTAAAATCAGTTAGCATTTTATCATACATATCCTTAGCTAATGATGTATCAAAGCTAGTATCCTTTAAATCATCAATAAATGTATTTAAAGCGTCAAGCGTTAAAGCAATAGTCCAACCAGAAACCATATGCTTTGCTTGTGATTTATCTTTTGGTTGTAGTGTATCATCCCAATCACCACCGCCATAGCATGATAAATTAAAAGGCTTGACAAAAGAATTTTTGATCGTTAAAAGCTCATTTATAACGTGATTATAAATAGTATCAACCTTAGTAGAAGGCTTTCCTAAGCAAAAATCAAAATAAGGAACCTTTTCATTTAAAATAGCATAATCCTTAGTTACCTTTAAATATAATGATAAAGCCTTTATTGGCCAAACAATAACATCACCATGGCTATCTTCAGCTTGAATATTAGCATATTCATCAAACATAAACCATTGAGGCCAATCATAATTAGAAACAAATTGACGAGAGTAAACCTTTAATAATATATCCTTAGCAATATCATATTTAGCAAATGTTAAAAATAATTCAAAAGGCCCTTGGCATACGTCTCTACATCCCCAAGCAGCACCAGAAAATTGCTCTAAGCCATGAGGTGAAGCATAATGGATTAAAGCATTTTGAACATACCAAATTGTTAAATCATTAACCTTATTAATAAATTTATCATTACCTGAAACACTTATATTATCAATATTATTTTTAAAATTATTATAATAGGTATCAATCATACTATTTATATCTTCATATTCAAAGCTATCATCAAATTCATATGAAGCAGTAATTAATAGCTTAACATTATTAGCATTATCTACTTTTTGCACCATTAATGGATTATTACTTTCTTTATAATCATTAAAGAAGAATGAATCATCATGTAAATCTAATTTGTTATCAACAATTTTATAAGTATAATGCATATTAGGATATTTTTGATAAGCCATTGTTGATTGATTGAAATAATAAGTTAAACTATTATCATTTTGCTTAATAGTAGGTGTAGCATTACCCATATTAATATAATTAGTTATAATAAAATCATATTTAATATTATTTTTTGAAATAATTTCGATTTCAATTTTATTTTCATCATAGCTTATGGCTGAGGTAATAGTTAATAAGTCATTATTAATTTTATAATACCATGTAGCTGATGAAACTGACATTTTAAAAGCAGCAGGTAATGTTAATAAACGATAATCATTATCAAGCTTAATAAATATTCTTAAGCCTTTACTTTTTAAAACATTTAATGGAGTTTTACTTTCATGAGTAAAGGAATTAAAATCAGTATTTCCTAAAACTATATGAGAAGCAAAAACACCATACATATATGATGTAAAGGCCATTGGTGAACGATTAATCTTTTTAAAGCCATTAGAAATAAAGACCATTCCTGTTGGACGAATAGCTTCAAGCTCCATATCTTGAGTAACAACATATTCATTATTTTTTGTGAAGAATGAATATATTTCGTTATTCTTTCCATATTCCACATTTCTTAATTCTTTAAACATATCGTTTAATTCTTCATTTGTCATTTTTAAAGAAGAAACAGTATGATTATAGTTATATTTTAAAGATGTTTTATTGAAAATCACTGAATCTATATCAACATCTTCAAGGCTATTATGTAAAGCAATGATACTATTTAAATCAACTTCCTTTGTAGGGAAAGTAAAGTAATTGTCTTGAATATGGTGATAGAATGTATATGTTTTTTCACTAATTACTTCATCTTTAGTTTTAAATACTAAATAAGCAAATTCATATTGTAGATTTTTATTTTCAAGATGAGTGTCAAGAAGAGCAAGTGGATAGTTTAAAAGCTTAAATTCTTTTTTAAAGAATTGAAAGCCATCTGTTGAATATGAATCAATTTCATTTAATGATGATGTTTCAAGAAGTAAAGGTCTTCCTTGGTTTTGTTTGCTTAAAATAGCATAAGAATTGTTTCTTTTAATAATGTTATGATCGATATATTGGCAATTATATGCTTCATTAATTCCTTCATTTGCTAAACCAACATCAAAGCCATAATAAATAGAAACTAATTCCTTTGATGTGGATTTTAATTTAACATCTACAAACCAAGTATTATCACTTAAAGAAATAGTAAGTAAATAGCTAACTAAATTAAATGTTCCTTTATATATAACTTTATTATTAATAATAGCAAATGATGAAGGCGAATTTACACCAATTAGCTTAGTAAACTCCTTACCAACCTTTAAATAAACATTATAAATTGATCCATCAAGAGTAGATGCAGGATACATATTTAGCATGCAATTATCATAAATTACCTTATAAATATCGCCGGTATCTAAAACTTGTATTTTAAGATTATTATTTTTTATTTCATTAATTTTTGGATACATTTCCATAAATATCCTCCTACTTATTTTATACCTAAAGCATTTAGGCCATCTTGATAGTAAGGAACCATATTAGTAAGATCCCAAATCATACCAGATATATAATTTTCAATCATTAAAGCACCAATTCCTTTATCAATACCAATAACATCACTATCATACCAACCAGATGCAGGAATATTAATAGTAGTATCAGTATAATTATCAGTAGTGCCTAAATTATAAGCATCAATAAAGCCATATTTAGACCAAAGATTTTCATTACTTTTATAGTTTTTCATAGTAGCTATAACTTCATTTGGGGCAAATACTAATGAGCCAATTGCTCCACATGGAGGGACTGTGCCATCAATTAAATTACCACCACTACAAGGCCTTATTCCATAAGAGCCAGTATAGCCATTAGGGCCATCACAAGCTGTAAATCCCCAGCTTAATGCTGAATAAGTTTTATATTTATCTTTTTGCTCTTCAGCATAATAAATAGCGGCTTTTGTTGCATTTATTGAATTAGTGAACCAATTAGTTCCATCCTCATCAGTTTTGTTTTGAAAATCAATGAAGGCATGAGAAAATTGATAAGTAAATAAAGAACCAGTCCAAGTTAAATAAAATTCATCATAATAAGGAGTTTTTGAAGATTTTTGAGATATAGCCTTCATTACCTTATAAGGGTCAGAATTAACAGGATGAGTTGGGCTTCCAGCGGCTAAAACCATAATTTGTAGTTGTTCAGCATATCCGCCCCATGTTCCTTCAAAGCCCTTTTCTGGTGAATACCCCATATAGAATCTATAAACATCTTTATTATAATACCAATCCCATTCAATAGCTTTATAAATATTAGTAGCCATTTCATAGCATTCACCATTAAAATATCTACCGGCTACTAAGGCTCCATTAATTAATATGGCAGTATCAATTATTGAAACCTCAACGCTATTTGAAAATCTTTTACCAGTTTTCATATTTAAAAAGTGATAATAAAATCCATGAGTTCTTTCAAGGCTTAAAAGTGTCTTTAAAGTGCCATTTACTCTTTCATAGCCCTCATCATAGCTAATCCAGCCTCTTTCAACACCAACTGGAATTAAAGCTAAGCCATAGCCAACACTTGCAATTGAAGCGTAAGAATAAGCATAGTCTTGTTTGACATTATATCTATCAGGAATTAACCCATAAGCAGGAGAGTTTTTAGTTGAATTTGCTGTTTCATAGAAAAAGTCAAATGATGCTTTTAATTCATCAATTAATACATCATCAACATTTTCAATTTTATCGACTTTATGATATTGATTTTCTTCAATAATAGAAGATGAATCACTTATATTATTACAGCTAACTAACATAAGTGGTAATATTAAACTTAATAGTAATTTCTTTTTCATATTATTCACCAGCAATACCAGATTGCTCTACTCCTTTTATAAAATATTTTTGTAATAATAGGTACATTATAAACATTGGCAAAATAATTAATAATGTTGCAGCAAGCCTTATGCCTTCATTTAACATTTGTGTAGCTTCTGAATATTGTGATTTATAATCACTTACAAAGTAAGCAAGCCTTATTTGCAATGTTGTCCATTTTGAATCATTTAAGAACAATGATGACAAATATGTTTCATTCCAATACCAAACAAATGAGAATAAAAATGTTGTTAAATAAGCAGGGCCAGCAAGAGGGACATTAACTCTAAAGAATATTTTATATTCATTAGCTCCATCAATTTCAGCAGCTTCATCAAGAACTTTAGGACTCATTTTAAAGAATTGATAGAAAATTAAAACGAAAACAGCTGAATTAATTCCTTGACCAAAAAGGGAAGGAAGAATTATTGACCACAATGTTCCAAGTAAATTTAAGTTATTAAACATTACATATTTTGGAATTGTATAAACCTGACTTGGAATAATAAATGTTAATAATACTAAAGCAAAGAAAAGCTTTTTTAATGGAAATTCAAATTTAGCAAAGCCATAGCCAATTAATGATGTGACTAAGGTTTGTAAAATTGCTGGAAGCAAAGTGACTAATAAGCTTTGTCCTAAGGTTTGAGGATATTTTAATACCTTAAAGGCTCTAGTATAGTTTTCAATATAAAACGTAGAAGGTATCCAGTTTACTGTTGGATTAATTAAATCAGATGTTGATTTAAATGATGTTGAAACCATTGTAAGCAAAGGGTAAATATAAACAAAGCCAATACTAATTAATAAAGCATAAATACATACCTTATAAATAAAGCCATCAGTTAATGTATAGCCTAGTAAAAATCTTTTAATTTTCTGTTTATCAATAGATTTTGCTTTCATATTATTCTTCTCCTTTCTTTGGTTTAAATAGTAAAAATACAAGCCCTAAAGCTAACAAAACTAATAATAAGTATATCCAAGCTAAAGCTGAAGCAAATCCATAGCCAGTAACTGCACTATTCATATTTGATTTAATTAGCTTAATACAGCCATTTTCTGAGAATGTTGCTAAAAAGACAATTGTGTAAATACCATTAATCAAATACATGCTTCTTAATGATGGCAAGGTAATTTTCCAAAAGCATTCCCAAGGTCCGGCGCCATCAATTTTTGCAGCCTCATATGTTGAGTAATTAATCTTTTGTAATCCTGAAAGGAAAATTACTATTTGTACACCTGAATACCAAAAAATAATAATTAATTGGCTAAAGAATGATGATAATGGTTTACTTAGCCATGCTGGCAATTGCTCTTTAAGTAAAGCAATAACAGCATATTGATTAATAAATGAAGATCCTGCAGCATCAGTTTCTAAAAGTTCAGAGATAACAGGTCCACTAACAATAATAACTGGTAAGAAATATATTGCTCTAAATAAACCCTTACATTTAATATTTTGGTTTAATAATAAAGCAATAATTGTTGAAAACACTAAAATAATTGGTACTTCAAGAATTATTTCTTCACCAAAGGCTAGCATTTGCTCTAAAAAAGTAAATCCTTCTTCGCGAATAAAGATATTTTTAAAATTAGCAAAGTTATTCCATTTTAAGATAATATTTGTTGATGTAATAGTTACATCAGATAAAGAATAAGCAAGTGCCATAATAAATGGATAAAGTGTAAAAAAAGCAAAGCCAATAATCCATATTAAAATGAACGAATAGCCAATTAAGGATTTCCTTGTTTTCTTTTTAAGAGGCTTTTTAAAAAGGGCATTAGTCATTATTATTACCTCCTAAAACTAAATAGTTTTTATAAGGAATAGTTTGATGGTTATATAAAACATCTTTATTTAAATAATTAACAATAATATCAACATTATTATCATAAGATATTTTAACAACGCCATCTTGTAAAACTACCCTATTAATAATTTTGCTATTGATAACATTTTTTAAAGCATCATTTACAAAATTATAATAAACCTTAACTTCTTCTTTATAATCATCATAAGCAGATGAATAAATATAATTTAAGGAAGATTCTTCAAGCTTTGATGCCTTTTCCTTAGTAAGTAAAAATGAAGGATAAACATTATAATCAATCATTCTTAATAAATCATCTCGAGCATTTGAAAAGAAATTAATATATTTAGAATACAATTCAACATATCCTGAAGCAACAATTGAATAAAATGGAACTGTGTCATCAAAAGCTAAATATTGACTAGAAAACATTGAATAATCAAGATTTTTATTAGTGTATTTTAAAGCATAATCATTAGCACTATAAAGAATAGTATTCTCATTTAAACTACTTAATTGATTAATAATATTTTCTTTTGCAGCAGTTCTTGTTTCTTTATTTTTATTAAATGATGAATATAATTCATAGCTAATATCATCTAAAGCAAAATTATTTATACCCTTTTTCTTTAAGCTATTAATGTTTTTATTTAATAAATCAATGGCAGATGATGTGGTTAAATAATACTTTAAATCATCATAAATACTTTTACTAATAAATGTGGAGTTAATACGTCTTGAAACATCCTTTGATGTTGAATATCCACCTTGCTTTTCACTAGCCTTTAATGTGTTCATATAAAAATATGTATTATCCAAAAAAGCATTATCGTAGATATTTTTAAGCTTAGATGAAACATTTTTATAAAGTGGAGCTGACCAAGTAACTCCATCATTACTAAAGCCTTTAAATACTCCGAATGTATTAGTAATGTTATTATTATGAATATCATTAATAATATCGCTATAATCCTTAAAGGTAGTCATAACAATACTTTTATTAAATAAAGTACCAGTTGTTTTTTCAAGGCCAATACTATCAATACGTAAAGGGATATTACTATCACTAATTTTATTTTCATCTTTATTATTAAATAAGTATTTTTTATATGTATTAGCCATACCTATATAATTAGCATTTTCATTACTTAAAAATTCATAGGTAATTTCAATATCGAAACTTTCTCTTTCACTTTGAACTAAGGAAATAGATGAACCTGTATTACTCATTGGTTGTACATAGGTATTACGATAATAAAATTGTGGATAAATAGTATAAAATGGAATGTTTTTAGTGGCTAATGTGGCATTTATTGCAGCATATTCAGCGCCTTTAGTAATATATGAAACCATTCCATGCTGATTTACACCATGAACATAGCCAAAAACTGGAAGCATAATAGAGCTATTATTAGAATCATTTGTTGATATTCCCATATCATTGTTATAAATTCTTTTTGTGTAGTTTGTATAGGTTGTATCACTACCTTTTTTATATCTAATTAAAGCCCCAGTACCATCAGGAATGAAATTATAGCCATCTATTTCATTATTTTTTACTCCACCAAAATATGAATAAATAGAAATAGCGGCAAGCTTATAATCACTTTCCTCTTTTATTTGTTCGTTTAAAATAGAAACAGTAAAAGATTTTTCATTAAATCTAACATTAAATGGAATAGTAATTTTACTAGTTGCAAAATAATAAAGTGCTTTAAAGCCTAAATTGTCACTATCAATGTCAAATGATAACAATTTTGATTTATAATTAACTATATTATCATCAATAGCATCCTCAAGAATGTTCATTGATTCAAGCTGCATAGTCATATTATTATTTTTAGTATTGTAGTAATAAATATTAATAGCTGATCTGGCTATATTATAATTAAGATAATTTAAAACGTCTCTGCCATTTTCATTTTTACTATTATTTATTGTTGTGTTGTGAATAAAGCCATCTGTATCCATAAACTTAATTGATAAATCATTTTTGTTAACATAAAATTTTCCATCATCACTTTTTGTTAATAGTGTATCATCACTAGTAATTTCATAAAGGCTGTTAACCTTTATATCATTTTCTAAAGAGGTGTATTTGTTTGAAAAATAATAATCAGTCGTATTATTAAAAGATGGCAAATTAATTTCATCAGCTTTAGAATCCTTAGCATTTATTATCAAAACTGATGAAGTAACAACTATTGCTGTTAAAGTTATTAAAGTAAATAATATAGCTTTCCTTTTAACCACGAGTAAACACCTCCTTAATTAATGAAATAATAAAGTCAATTAATTGTGACATAAACATATAAACTAATAATAATGTGAAGGCAACAATTAGCATACCGATAATTGTTAAAACTATATTTTTTATAGTTTCTTTAAATGAATAATTATGAATATTACCAATTGAAACAAATAGTAAGATAATACAATAAGCATAAGTTATAGTATTAGCAATAGACATAATGAATTGTTCATTATAAGTTAAGCAATAAGAAAGAGGAATTAAAGGTAGCTTTATTAAAATATATGGAAGTAAGCAATAGCATGATGTAATAAATATATCCTTAAACCAACCCTCACCATCATTTAATGTAGCAATTAAATAGTTCGAGCCACACCATAAAGCAAATATTGCTAATATAGTAGCTATTTGTCCTAATACATTTGTAAATGAGCCATGATATCTAAATAAGAATGCAGCTCCATAAAGGTTTAATAAATATGTAATAACAAATAAGATTAGTATTACAATTCCTGATAAATAAGAAGCCTTATGCTGCTTTTTAATACCATAGCAAGCATCTGATGGATGACGTAAGATATGTAAGCTATATTTTAATTCCTTTAAAAGATTAACTAATTTAATAGTAAACTTGCTATGCTCTTTTTTAGCATAGTTTTCTTTAGTATTATAAACAAGAATAGGTATTTTTTTACCATTTCCATCAACATAAGCATTATGGTATAAAACAAGTTTTAAGGCTTTAATTAAAACAATTAAAGCTACAAGTGCTAAAATAAACCATCCAGCATATGATTGAATATAAATGTTTCTAATTTCCCAAAATACCTGTGAATAGCCTGAATAGTTTTTAGATAAATAGAATTCATTTAAAGCAGCATCATAGTTATCCTCTTTAAAATAGCTCCAACCCAAGGCAGTATGAGCAAAGGCGAAATTATTATTTTCCTTTAAAACATGCTCCCATAATTCCTTTGATTGTAAATACTTGCCATCATTATACATATCAACAGCTTCGTGTAAGACATTAACAAAGGATGTCCTTTGATAAATTTGAATGTTGTTTTTAGTTGAATCTAAAGCATAAATATTACCATTATTATCAATTTCAATCCCATCAATTCTAGTTGTTAATCCTAAAATATTTTGGTTTGAAGCATCAAGGGTATTAAATTTAAATAATAATTTACCATTGACATCATATTCATAAATATTTCCATCAACTGTACTAATATAGGTATAATTATCATCACTAATTGCTATATCAGATATTTCCTCACTAGGATAATAAGTATCACTACCAAGGGTATTGCTTCCTGAAATATTTAATCTTTTAAATGATTCTGCTACTGTTTTGGCATTTGTTGTATAAATGTTACCATTACTTCCAATAGTAATGTTAGTTGGAGCACTTGGTGTTTGACGAGCTAGTGAGCCACCACTTACAAAGAAATTATATAAATATTTTCTTAAGGAGAATGTTGTTGAATTTATGCCAATAAAGCCCATAAATTCACCATATTTATTAATAGTTATAACACCATTTGTTGAGCCTTCACCAATAACGTACATTAAGCCTGACTGATTAACAGCAATTTTAATTGGTACAAATGGAGTGTTTTTACCAAAAATGCTTTCAGTTGGCTTTGTATATTTTTTATAAAGTGATTTATCATGATTAAATACTAAAATTGCTTTAGCGCTTTTATCTGTCACATAGATATAATCATTATTAACAAATATACCTGTTGGCTCTAAGAACTCACTATATTCTAAAGTGTCTATTAAAGCACCATCCTTACCAATAATTACAATTCTTTTATTATTTGTATCAGCAATATACATTTGTTCATTAAAGTTATAAATATCCTTAGGTGATGATAAAGAAACATTCTTGTTTAAAATACCATAAGGTACATAAGCTGTTTGTGTTAAAACGATTCTATTTGAAGCTCCAAGTGTGTATGTTTCATAAGGAATACCATCAGTTGTGTTTAAGGCTTTAGCATTTATATTTTCTTGTAATCCTATCATAAATAGGAATGATAATAATAAAGTAAAACATAATAATAGTTTCTTTTTCATAATTACCTCCTATTTAATTCCAGAATGAGCCATTGTATTCATAACCTGGCTTTGTAATATTAAGAATATAATCAAATTAGGAATAAACATAATTAATGTTGAAACAGCTGCTAATCCTTGGCTAGCAACAGTGTTTGAAGATGATGATAATGTTGCAACATAATAAGCAAATGTTTTTAATGATTCATCGTTTATATATGTTGAAGCAATTCCTGAATCATTCCAAACTGATTGGAAGGCCATCATACCAACTGTTGCAATAGCAGGTTTAATTAAAGGCAAAATAATTGACCAATAAATTCTAAATTCAGTGGCACCATCCATTTTAGCGGCTTCAATTAATTCGTTTGGAACCTGATCAATAAATTGTTTAATTAAAAACATACCAACAGGCATTGCAAGGGTTGGAATAATATAAACCCAAAATGTATTAACCAATCCTAGTTTTTCAATAATTATATATTTTGGAATAGAAACAGCTACACCAACGAACATTAAAGCGATTGTATTAATTTCAAAGATTATAGCTTTCATTTTAAATTTTAGCTTTGAAAGAGCATATCCTGCCATTGAAGCAATAATAATTGATAAAACACAAATTGTAATAGTAATTACTAAGGAATTAAATAAATATCTAGACACTGGAACATCAGAAATTGCTGAAACCTTAAAGAATTCAATAAAGTTAGCAAGGGTTGGACGTTTTACAAAAAAGCGAGGTGGATATTCAATTAACTCATCAAATGGCTTTAATGCATGATTGAATATATAAACGATTGGTAAAATCATAAATATAGCAACGGGAAGCAATATTAAATAAAACGGCATTTGTGAAAGAGAAAATCTTGAAGGATTAATTTTAGTAGCACTATATCTTTTTCTCATACTTAATCCTCCCTTTCTCCAAGTAATTTAAATATTACCTTTGACAATATATAAATCATTAAAAGTAATAATACTGATAAAGTTGCAGCAATTCCCATATCGTAACGTAAATAAGCATAGTCTTCAATATGGTTAACAATTAATGAACCTGAATAATTTGGAGTTGGATTTGACCCGGATAATTGAACACCTATGGCTCCAGCCGAAAAGGTATTAACAATAGCCATTACAGCGCCAAATAGCATTTGAGGTTTCATAGTTGGAATTGTAATATACATAATTTCTTGATATTTTGACTTCATACCATCAATATAAGCAGCCTCATATAGTGATTGATCAATATTTAAAATACCAGATAGCATAGCTAAAAAGCCAATGCCCATTGATGACCATAAGGCCACAATAATCATAATTGTAAATAGATATTTACTATCTTGTAGCCATTGTATTGGTTCAACAATTAAATTTAATCTTAATAATAAAGCATTTAAATAGCCAGTAGAATCACCAGCAAAAATAATTTTCCAAACAACAGCCATAGTAATACCAGCTGTTAATGAAGGTGAATAAATAAGTAATGCTAAAACTGTTCTTGATTTATGGGGAATTTGTGCTAAAAGCCAAGCTAGTAAAAATGATAAGGCATAGCCAACTGGTCCAACAATTAAAGCATATTTTAAAGTGTTTGGTAAAATGTAACGCATGAATTCATCATCACTAGTTAATAAATAAACATAATTTGAAAAGCCATTAAAGGTAGGCGATGAAATCATATCGTATTTTGTAAATGATAAAGCAATTGCAACAATAATAGGTAAAACAATAAATACTAAAAATAATAAAACATAAGGTAAAACAAACAAATAAGCTGTAATTGCTTCTTTTTTTGCTTTTTTTGATTGATGAAGGGATTTATCTTTTTTCATATTTATTGCCTCCATTTCTCAATAGATTCAGCACTAGGATAATTGTATTGCCTTATTTTGTTTCCATATTCATCCATATAGCCAAATTCTATCATCTTACGACGTATTTCCTTATTCATTTTAATTACTGAATCAGAAACAGTACTTCTTAAATTTTTATCTTGGAATACAACCTGGTTATAAATATTGGAAATTTCCCTTTCAATAATATAAGAGCCAGGAATTTTTGCAACCTCTTTTAAATAACTCCATTGCTCTAAAATAACTTTTTTATCATGTGTATCCCATGATAATTCTTTAAAGGCATCCATATTAGCAGTATTCCATAAATATTTCTTTCCATATGTATTAATCATTTTTTGTGAGTAAGTAAGCTGTGCTTCTTTACTTGACCACCATTTTACAAACTCCCAAGCTTCATTTTTTTTATCTGTTTTGTTAAATATCATTGAGGCTTGTTGAGCACCACTCATATATCTATTTACTTGTCCATCTATTTCAATTCCTGGAACAACGCTTATACCCCAAAGGCCAGATATTTCAGTTGCGGCATTTAATAATTGTAAATAAGTACCATAATCAGCAATACCAATTGGCATTGAAGAATATCTAAAGTAGTTAAAGAAACTACTTACTTGATAAGGTAATGAATATTCACGATATAAATCAGTCATAAATTGTAAGGCTTGAATAGTATTTTCATTATCTACTCCTGATGTTAAAGTGTCAAGATTATATAAATCACCATTAAATTGCCAAATAAATGGAGCAGTTGAATCATATGATTTACTTGAAGAGCTTGAAGAAAGTGGTATATAAAATTGCATGCCAAATCTTTCAAGAACAGGTAGCATATCAATGACATCATTCCAAGTATTAGGAACAGATAAATTTAAATTTTCTAAAATGTCCTTACGATAAAATAAAACATAGAAGTTTTCAGTTTCAGGAATTCCAAATAATTTATCATCATAGGTTAGTGGGATTAATTGCTCATTAGTATAGCTTTTAATTACATCCTTATAATCAGCAAATTCTCTTAAATTTAAAATAGCTCCACGCATTCCATATTCATTTGGAATCCAAGTTGAAACGCCAGTTACAACATCTGGAGCTTCATTTGCAGCATTAGCAAGTAAGATTTTTGATTCATCAGCTAATAATTCAATATCGACCTTTATACCAGTTTTTTTAGTAAAATCATCATCAACCATTTTTTGTAAAACGTTACAATATTGACGAGATCTTGCAGTCCAAACCTTTAAAGCATCCTTACTTTCACTGACATAGTTTTGATCAACAAATGAGTTAAGTAAACGCTTTGTTTTAACCCACATTGTTTTAAAGCTATTAGCCTTAGCCTTTGAAAGCTTTGCCTTACTTCCATGGATATAAAACTTATCAAATGTAACACTTGATGTTGTCACACTTGAAATTTGATTTGATAGATATTGTGCAGCACATGATGAACCACTTGATAATAGTGTTAATCTTGTTGGTAACTTATTAATATCGTTAGCTAGTTTCTCAATATTTGACAAGGCTGTTGAAATATCTGATGTTAAATAAGATTTTCCTTCATAGCCATTAGCATTTTTTAAATAAGCTAAAATTTCATTTATTTCCTTTATCCAATTAGCAAATGTTTGCTCAATATTAGGAAAATGCTCACTCATATCCCAGTCTATTTCACTATCAGTTGAATTGCCAGTTACACGAGTTACTTCCAGGCCTAATTGATTCATTTCAGTTGATAATTTAGAAAGCTTTTCGTTTATTACACGCATTTTTGAAACATTAACCTCAAAAGAAATTTTATTAACGCCTTTATTTAAATAAAAAGCATATGGTGTGCCATCAAGAGCACCTAAGGTAACATTTTGCCAAGATGAATCATAAGAAAAAGGAATTTGATAAGCTTCAAGAAAAGGGACCGTATCGTTAATATAAATTGTTCTATAGCTTGTAGTGTTTTTTTCGGTTTGTAAAGCTTTAACTGTTATATAGTAATAACCTTCTTTTAAAACATCAACAGTATAGTCAACTCTATTCCCTGCTTCATTAAAAGATGAATCACCTATTACATTTAATTTATTGCGATATGTTGAAAAAGGAGTAACGTTGACATCTGATGATGAACCTTTTTGAATAGATGAAGAATTTTTACTTACATAATCTTCAGCTTCATAAGTAGTTACGTATGTTGAATCTTCAACTTCTCCTTTAAAGTAATCATTATAGCTTATTAATTTACCATCTTGTATAAGCGTTAATGAGGCAATTTTAACATCGCCTTGAACAGAACTAATAGTTATTTTATTGTCACCACTTTTAAGCTTAAAATAAAGCCCTGCATCATAAAGTTTTGAACTGTCCCTTAATGTATATGAAAGTAATACTTTTTGTTTTATTTGCTCAGGTAAACTATCATTTCCATAGCGATCATAAGAAACCTCATTATCATCAACCCATTCTTCTTGCAAAGTAATTTGGCGGGCCTCATCATATTGACAAGCATCATCAACTGACACACTTATTTCATTGCTTCCATATTCATCAGTTAATAAATAATAAGATAAATTAAGCTTATAAAGTCCTAATTTGTCAACATTTACATTGACATTAAAGCTTTCACCCTCATTTAATGTATAAGTATTTATATTATTATCTTCTAGTGTTAATTGCTTGTCGCCAATAAATTTAGTGGCATCATAAGTGTATTTTTTGTTTGTTGTATTATTTAGTAAATCTTTATTATCATTTAAAAATGTTGAATATTTTCCTTCCATTAATGGCTCATCAATATTTAAAAAGGCAATATCAATTTTGGTTTGCTTATTGTTAATTACGAATAATGAAATAATAAGTGTTACAACAACTATGGTTGATGAAATAATTATAATACTTTTTTTACTTTTAAAATTAATCATACCACCACTCCTTTCAAACAACTAATTGTGCAGGAAAAAATCCTGCACAATTATAAATTTTTCTTTTTATTTTTTATAGAAATCGTTTAATGCTTTTTCAAATGAAGTGTAGCTTGTTTGATAAATTTCATTAATCTTTCTATTTAATTCAGCTTTAATATCTGCTAAAGCAACTGTACCATTTAATAGCTTGGCTATAATCGTATACATTGTGTCTTCAGAATCGTAAACGCCTTTATAACGACATTCATTGTATCCAACTTGATATTTTAAAGGCTCAATGATGAATGATTGTGATTCAACAACTTTTCTATATTCTACCCATCCTGGATATAAGCTGAAGAATTCATCCATTAACTCTTCGTTTGGTACAAGTGGAGCAAAGTTAATAACACTTAAGCCTTCAACTGTTTTTGATAGTTCAAGACGTTTTGCATAGCCCTCAGATCCAAAGCCCATCCATTTAGCAAGTAAATATGCTTCTTCAGGATGAGAAGTTGAAGATGAAATAGCATTAAAGTCCATAGAAGCCATAGTACGTTTTGTTTTAGTTCCATCTTTGTTTTCATATGCAGGAATTCCAATGAAGTCTAATTGACGATTATCCCAAGTACCATTTGAAATATTTGCTTGATATGTTCCAAGTTCATATGATGCTGACCATTTAGCTAAAATATTACCATCATCCCAAACATTTCCTTCACCGAAATATTCTGTTACTTGCTCAGGAGTTAAGCTATCGTAGCAATAAGTTTTATCATTATAAATTGATAAATAAAAGTTCATAGCATCAGTAAATTCTTGACCATCTAAATTAAATTTTTCTCCATCAAATGTAAACCATTGTAAATTAGGATTAATTAATGATGCGTAGTAGTGAATTATATGCTCAATACCGCCAAGTCCAGCCACACCATTTTTACTATGAGAAGAGCATGATTTAATTTCATTTATAAAATCTGCCCAAGTTGTTGAGCTTTTTGGGGCATTACCATTTTGTTTATTATATAATGTTTTATTTACAACATAGCCATGATAATAAATAGCAGTAGGTAAAGCCATTGTCATATTATCATATACAGCTGCGTTTTTAACATCAGCGGATAATGATTGATATTCGCTATCCTTACTTACTAAATCTGAAATATCTTTACACCAGTTATTTGTTACATAAGTTGGAATAGTATCAGCTAAGAATACGTCAGGTAGTTTATTAATTGCAGCTCTTGCTGATAAAAATTCATTCCAGTTTTGGTCATCCTCTGTTCCAGGTACCTTTGGTCTTTCAACAACATTTACAGTAATCCAAGGATATTTCTTTTGGAATTCTTCAATCATTAATCTATCAAGATTTGGTGTTTCAGCATCCTTTGCTCCTAAATTCCAAGCAGCATAAGAAATAGTTACTGGATTATGTGTTTCAGATGTTTGTTGATTTTGTGAGTTGTTATTATTGTTTGAATTACAACCTGTAAGTAATGAAACTACACAAGCTGTTGATAATAAAATCTTATTTGTATATTTCATAATTTTTTTCCTCCTAAAATGTTTCTCTTCTAATTATTTTGTATTTACAAATATATTCTTCCTTTGCTAATGAATTTAATGATTGAAGTAAAATATTAACAATTTGAGTTGTCCAATTATTACGGTCAATTTCAATTGTTGTTAATGATGGATTATAGAATTTTCCAAGTTGAATATTATCAAATCCAATTATTTTTACCATCTTTAAATCATAATTAACCTTCTTTAAATAATCCATTGCTCCAATTGCCATTTCATCATTGGCAAAAAATATAACTTCAGGTAATTCTTTGTGGTCCTTTAAGTATGCCTTAATAGCATCGTATCCGCCAGTATTAGTAAAGTTTCCATACATAATTGCACTAGGCAGTAAATTTGCTTCATCTAGTGCTTTTTTAAAGCCTCCATAACGATGCAAATCATCATATGAATCAAGTGATCCATGAACATATGCAAAGCTTTTATAGCCTTCTTTAATAGCCATATTTATTATTTCATAAACTGGTTTTTTACCTCGTAATGGTAAAGATATTATTTTTGAATTTTCCCAATTTCTAGTAGTGTCAATTATTGGAAAATTATATTCTGAAGCTTCCTTTAAAATACTTGTTTTAATAGTTGCATCAAAATTTATAATTCCATCATAATTCTTTTCACTTAATATACTTTGAGCACTTTTACCATTGCAAACAAGCATTTCATAATTATTTATTTGCAGCTTTTGGTAGATGTATTCTAGTATTTCTTGGTAAATTGGTCCTCCAAATGAAGACACAAATATTATTATTCTATGGCTTTGCTTTTGACGTAATAATCTAGCTGACCCGTTTGGTACATATTTTAACCTTTTGGCTACCTCTTTTACTTTTTTTCTAGTAGCCTCTTTTATTCGCTCATCATCATTTAAGGCATATGAAGCAGTAGCTAAAGAAACATGAGCCTCCTTGGCTACATCTTTAAGTGTTGCCACTTTCATCACCAACTTTCTTAAAATCTAATTTTTTAATAGCTTTTTGTATTAATGGATGATTTGTAAATAAATTCCAAATTAAACCATTTTTATAATTTTCAATCATTAATACCTCTGAGCCTTTATCAATTCCAAAATAGTTATCATCAATATAATTAAAGTCAAGGTTAATAGCATCCTTTAAGCCATATTTTCCTATAGTGTTATCAACACTTATTATTTTACTAAATGTTTCAAGTACGATATCTTCGATAAATGGCAAAGATGATATAACGCAATATGGAGCAATTGTTCCATCAACAAGTATAGGATTATGGTTAGTTTGATTGTCATAATCATATGGGGGTATTCCATAGCCATTATAGCCATGTGGCCCATCGCTTGCTGAAACGCCCCATAAGCCTTCTTTAAATGTTTTATAATTTGTATTATTTTTGCAATACAAATAATTATCTAAACAAGCGTATTTTGAATTTAAAAACCAATTATAATTGTTGCAATCTAAATAGCTTTTAAAATCAAAGAAGCAATGTGAGAATTGATAAGTGAATAAAGAACCAGTTGGACACCTTACAAACTCATAATCTAATACTTTTTTTGTATCTCTTCTAAAATCATTAAATAAATCTATAGCTTTCTTGTTATCTACTCTTTCATCACTAGCAATTAATAAATACATTATTAGCTGTTCAGCATACATATGCCATTGAAAAATAAAGCCATCTTCTTCATTTTTATAATTACTTTTAGTTTGATAATTATAATCATTATAAGCCATTCTTACAACATTTTTATCGTTATATGTTGTTAAATAATAATTCCAATCTATTCTTTGTAAAAACTTATTTAAATAATCATCAATAGTTTTATCCTTAAAAAATGAAGAGCAAACAATTACTCCAGCTATAAATAAAACAGTATCGATAGTTGAGTATTCACAATGGTTAATTCTTTTACCATCTTTAAAGGAAGCAAAATGAACTAATAACCCTTTATGTTCATCAATTGTATTATAGATGTTTACAATAGATTTAATGGCTTTTTCTTTAGCTTCATTAAATGAAATAAAAGATTCATTTACACCAACAGCTAAGGATGCTAGCATAAAGCCACTTGCAGCAAGGGATGACATATCTTTATTTTTATAGTTATCCATGGTTAATCCATATCCATCAGCTAATTCATTAAAATGACTGCATTCCATAAAATAATTAAATGATAATTTTAATTCATCGTTTAGTGTAAATTCTTTCATAAAAACTCCTTTTTTTCACGTGAAACGTTTCAATTTTTGCAATAATAGTAGGAGCCAAAATGGCTCCTACGTAATTTTATATTTTACTTAGAAAAAGTAATTGATTCAATTGTTATATCACCAGTTGGAACAGTTGTAGAACCTGGATTTGCAAAGAATAAAAATAATACTGTATCAGGGTTAGTTTCATTAACCTTTGCTAAATCAAGTGTAACTGTTACATGGTCACCTAATTTTTCAATTTTTACTTCACAAGCCCCACCACCTAAATCATTTTCTGCTTTAAATAGTAATGAGTCTGCAGCATTTCCAGATAAAGTTAATGTTGCTTTTGTATAAGTAGTATTAGCTTTTACTCTTAAGCCAAAGCAAGCCCATTCACCTTTACCTGCTTTAGTTTTAATTGTATATGAACCATTATCATTATGAGTAACATCATATACTTTATCGCCTAAATCAAACATAACACCATCAGTCATGTTTAATTTTCCATTATCTGCAATAGTTGATTCTTTAATTCCAGCAAAACGTAATTGATTAATTATTATACTACCTTCAGCAGGAGCTACTCCATGATCACCAAATATTACAACTTTTTTAGCATTTTTCATGTTAACATCAGATAAATCAAATGTTCCAATAACAGGCTTTTCGCTTCCTTCTAATGCTATTTCCTTATTTACTCCATCGCCTTCGATTTTCAATAGCATTTTGTGATCTTTAGCAATAGTAAATGAATAATCCATAGCTGTAAAGTTAGAAAAGTCACCATCTAAAGTAGCAACAGCACAGCTCCATTCTTGACCAGCCACTTTTGTGTATGAAATTGTATTTTCACTTATTCCATATACTCCTTCATCTAATCCTTTGAAATTACTAGCTATTACACTAGCATATCTTCCATAGCCATCATATTTTACATCACTTGTTTCTTGAGCTGTAAAGCCAGAGAACTTCATCCAGTGAATTTCAAAGCTTCCAGAAACATTAGCTGTACCAGGTTCAGCAAAGATTAATACTTCTTTAATATTATTTCTTTCTTCAACAGTTAATTCAGATAAATCTAAGAAATGTGATCCATCATATTCGCCAGTTCCTTCTACAGCAACTTCTTTACCGCCAGCCTTAACTAAAATAGATTTTCCACTTTCTACTTTAACGCCAAATTCAATTTTATTAAAGTTTCCAAGTAAACCAGATACTTGTGTTTTAACTGTTGACCATTCACCAGCGTTTGTATATTTAATAACCCATGGCGAAGCAGTTGAAGTTACTTCATAGCAACTATCACCATTATCATGCCAGTAATTGTTAACATCAAATTCTGTGTCTTTTCCATTATATTCATTTGTTGGATAAACAATTTCTTGCTTATTTTGGCCCTCCCAAGCAGTTGTAAAGTAAACGCCACTTAATACTATTGTACCAGTTGTCTTTTCTGCACATCCTGGAGCTGCAAAGAATAATACTTTATTAATTAATCCTCTTTGCTCTTCAGTATAACTAGAAAGATCTAATGTAAATATATCATCATTTCCAGTTAAAGTGAATTTTTGCTCTTTAGCGGTAATTTGTCCTGTACCATTTTCAGTTTTAACTAAAAATTCTTGACCAGCTGCTCCTTTAGCCTTAAATGTGATATAGCTAAATTTTTTGTGAGCATTACCTTGAATTTGTGAAACCATAAATTGATAACTGATAACAGAATAGTTAATAGTTGTTACATCATTATCATAGCTAACTTCATAAGTATTAGGATCATTTTCTTTCCAAGTTTTATTTACATCAAATGTTTCTGAAACACCATCATATTGACTAAATTCACTTGATTCATTTGTATATCCAGTATTGATAATATAATCAGAATCAGCGAAATCAGTAATGAATTCAAGTTTTGTAAATGTAAATTCACCACTTCCAGAAGTAGCTCCTGGTAAACCAAATACTCTAACAACAACATTGCTTCCACTCATTGCCTTAGTTGCAGTTTCATCATTTAAATTCCAAGCATAAGAACTTAAAGCAGAAGTAAGCTTTAAATTAATTTCAGCACCACCATTTGTGCTTTCAATTTTAATTAAAACCTTTCCTTGTCCTTTAATTGTAAATCTTAATCCTTTAACGTTTGCTAAATCTAAAGATGTAGTATCAGCTACAACACTTGCCCATGAAGAAGCTTCAGTCTTAGTGTATTTAATAGTTTTTTCATTTTCACCACTAATAGTGTAGATTCCATCACCTGCATCCTTTAAATTATTCATTAAATTCAATGATTGTTCAATTGTTGATGTTTGAGAATCTGTTACTGAAGGCTTTTCATTATTACTACTTGATGAGTTATTATTATTGCCACATCCAACAGTAATAGTTAATAAAGCTAATGCGCTTAAAATTTTTAATCCTTTTTTCATATTTTTCTCCTTTTTGAATAATTGAAACGTTTCAATTTTATTCTAATATAAATTTATCATTTTTCTTTACAAAATGCAACCGCTTTCAATAAAATTATGACATTTGTTAATAATTTCCATATTTTTATCTTCATTTGTATAAAAATATTTTGGTCACAAAAAAATTTTTAATTCATAAATATTTAATTAATTTAGAATTGTTTTAATATAATTAAAACGAATATCGTTTACTTTATTCATAAATGATGAAAAGGAACAAACGGGACTTTAATTTTTGTATAAGGTATTAGTTCTTTATCTATATTATATTTTTCTTTTTTCATATTATAAAATTATCCAATGTCTATTTAGATTTACTTTTTCTTCACTATCATAAATTGTTGGCAAAATAAATTTCATATATTCTTACGTTACAAATATCTTTGCATAACTACAACATCATATTTCTTTTCATGAGCTATAATGCCTGTTGGTAAAAAATTGTTTTTAAGCCAAAAGCTTTTAGCTTGATTATTATCTTTTACATATCCAAGTCTTATTTCTTGATATTTTTCGTTACTTAAATAAGTAATAAGATCATTAATTATACTACTTCCTATATTTTTATTTTGATATTTTTTACAAATCATAAATAAGCCAATAAAGGCACATTTATTGTAAGGGTAATTATCGATTAAATCCATAATACATATAAGCTCGTTATCCATAAAATAGCCTATATAATATTTATCATCGTATGTTTTATTGCTAGGTAAAGCTTTCATATCTTCTTTAATTGATAGATAGCTAGGGAATGGCGGACAGTACTTAAAATAAATATCATTTTCCTTCATTAAATCATAAATAATAGAAATGTCATTATCGTTTAAGAAACGAATATTATAACTATTTGATAATTCAGTAATTTTCATTTTAAATCCACCAATCTGGTGTTAAATCCTTTAATGATTTAACAACATTTTTTTCATAATCTAGCATTATTTCGATATTTTTATAGTCCTCAGACATAAGCTGAGTCATTAACTCTCTACATGCACCACATGGTGCTAAAGCTTTGCCATCATAGTTTATTGCAATAATCTTTAAAATTTTACTTTCTCCATTTGTAATCATATTAAAAATAGCATTTCTTTCGGCACATATTCCTAAAGAACAAGCTCCATCAATACAAACTCCAGTATATATTTTTCCACTTTCAGCTAAAATAGCAGCTGCTACTCCACCAGCATCAACCAATGTAGATATTCGCCTAGGATTTAATACTCTTTTGGCCTCATTATAAAGCTTATTCCATATTCTATCCATATATTGTCACTCCTTACTTAACTTTTTGAAATGAAAAAGAAAAAAGGAATGTTAAAAAACTAACTAGTTATTTCAACAATTCCTTTTTAAATCAAAAAATTTCAAAAGATTATCGATGTAATTTAAATGATAAAAAATTCTTTAACACTTCTTCATCTACATGATCAGCATCTTTTGCTAAATATGGCACTTCAGACAAAGGATAAGTTTTTGAACCAATAGTGCCATCTTTCATAGGGAATGTTTCAACAACAACATCAATTAAATCAATGTTATAGTAAAAATCTCCTCTGTCATTTGAATACTTTCTTGAAACCTTGCCATCTTCTACATAATAAACATCGTTATATGTATATCTATGCTTATTTTCTTTATTTACATATTCGTATCCTTTTGTAATAGCAATTGTACAATCATTTACTTGTACCTTAACCATAGTGTTTTTCAATTCTTCCATAAAAAAGCCTCCTAATTTATTCGTAAATATTATAGCATACATTAAAAACAAAAATACAAATTTTTATTAATTTATATGTTATTTATTGCATAAATGACTATTTTTAATGAATAAAACCAATTAAATAAATAATTATTTAGGATTCTTTTTAATAATTATATTAGAAAATATTGCCTTACCATCACGAGAGAATATACCAATTTCACCATTTAAGAATTGATAACAGCGAGTAGACAATGCTTTTCCATTACAATAAATAACAATTAAGCTTTCATGGGATAATATTTCAACATGAAATTTATTATTATTTAAAAAATCAAGTGGCCTTTGCTCATCAAAATATTGATCCTCAAACCATTTTTTAGCATGATCGAAGAAAAGCCTATCTCTTTTCCTATCAATTTCAACACTACACCATTTATCAAATTTATCAATATCAGCTCTAAATAATAATCCTGCACAGGTATTGTCTTTTACTTCAATGTCAAATGAAATGTATAGTTCTTCACTTTCAGTTGTAGCAATTTTAGCAACACTAAAGCCATCTTTGCTATCAAGAGTTATAATATTATCATCAACTGACAAAATACCTTTTCCCCAGCCATTTTTTATATCAAGGCTAATGCTTTCAGAATAAGAGGCAACGGCTTCTTTAACTGGATAGCACATTATTTCTCCAGTATTTTTAAAGAATAGTTCGTGAACAACCAATGTTCCTCCCCATTCATATTTTTCACTATCTTTTTCATCTTTTCGTCTTGCAGCCCAGCCAACTAAAAATCGTCTATTTCCATCACTTATAGTTTTGGCGGCGTAATATGAACGATTATCTAATAATTCATCCTTAAAAGAAGTAAATGGTCCATTTTGTGTGGGGGCAATTCTATAATGATTTTCCCACCATCTTGTATATGTTGAAAATACTAAATACCAATTATTATTCATTTTAAATAGGTCAGGGCATTCAAGAGTATCATATAAGTATGGATTATATAATGGCTCTTTAATGTCCCATTTTACTAAATCTTTTGATGTTGCCAGAGCAATACAACCCCATCTTTTTGAATGATAATGCCTTTCTTCTGCAGTTATTAACATTCTAAATTCCTTATATGTTTCATCATAATAAACAAAAGGATCACGCCATCCATCTTTATGATATAAGGTTTCAAGAGGTGGCATAAATAAATCATCTTCTTTTTTCCAAGTGTACAAATCTTTTGAGGTAGCATGCATTACTACTTGAATCGGTTTATTACCTTGAAAGCTTAGATTGCATCCTGCATTAAAAATGTGAAAAATCCCATTGTGCTTAATAACTGACCCTGTACAAACGCAAGAAAAGTCTTGCTCATTTTCATTTCCATGTGGTAAAACTACTCCATGAAAATTATAATGAACAAAGTCTTTAGTTGTAATATGCTCCCAAGAACTATCGACAATTGTGTATAAATGATAAATTCCATCATAATAGAAAGGAATAAAATCCCCATTAAATCCCCATTTTTCTGAGTCAAAAAAAATTATATTGTTTTTCATATTTATTTTCCTTGTAATTGTTTTTTATAAGTTTGTGGACTAACGCCTTCAATATTTTTAAATGAACGAGAAAATACATATACTGATGAATAATTCAAATAATCAGCAATTTCAGTTAATGACATTTTGTCTTCTTCAATTAATTTCTTAGCCAAATTAATCTTTTGAATAGAAAAATAATCATGCATAGATCTACCAAACTTTGATTTAAATATTCTTGATAAATATGAATAATTATGATTCAAAGCAGTTGAAATATCTTGTAGATTTTCAAGGCTTAATAGATTATCATCAATATATTTAGTAATACTATAATAAATGCTATCCTCATTAGTTAAAGTTGGAGATGAATATTTTTTTGCTTCTTGCTTTGTAAATATATCATATATTTCCAACGCAAATGATTTGGCCATTAATTCAAATTTTAAAGAGGAGACATCACTATCACTTTCTAAAATAGAAATTAATTCATTAAATGAATTTTGAATTTTAAGATTTGTTGTATGATAAACTCTATTTACTGGTTCAAGCTTTAATAGCTTGTCACTAAAAAGAATTTTATAAAAATCAGAATTTTCTTTAAAGCTAAACGAAATATAAAAATAACGAAGAGGATTATAAGAATCACTAATTATTTCATGCCTTTCATATGGAAGAGACAAAAATAAATTTCCTTTTTTTATGATTTGCTTTATATCATTTGAAATAAACATTCCTTCACCATCAACAATATAAGATATTTCAAAGAAGTTTTCATGTAAATGCTCAGGAATTATTGCATTGTTTTCACAATAGGATTCTCCGATTTGATATAGAATAAAATCATTATATAAAAAAGGCTGTTCAGTATAATCATAGTCATGGATATATTTACAATTACGAATGTTATGATTCATATAACCTACCTCCTATTATAAGTTTATCATTTAATTATTTTAGGGAAAATACCTAATCTTAGCTTGCATGAAGCAAATGGAAAAAGAGTTATTCTTTCGGGTTTTAAATTATCAATTTTATATGCTTTAATTTTAGGAGTAAAGCTAAAATCTCCATGAATTATAAATCTTGGCTTATTAAAAGCATTATTAGTGGTTAATACTTTATTTTTATTAATTATTTTAAAAGAAGGAATTTTATAAGCTGTTATTTCTATTTTTGAATAAACGCTATCTAAATTAAAAGGATTATTATTCTCTATTCCTTTAATGTGTTTAGGATTAGCATTTAAAATATTTATACCATAATTAAAAGGCTCACTTGGTGTCATTTCATACATCGAATAATTTGAATAAGGAAGTTTTTTTCTTTTGCCTTTCATACCTAAAGTATATAAAATGGCGCCCTTTTTAACAATTACACCAGTATGATTATATTCTTTAACTTCAATTTCTGAAGGCATGTATAATTTAATTGAATCATTAGAATAGCAACTTAATTTAATAAATCCTTTTCTTTTTTTTGCATTTATTTCTTTGTCATTTATATATACTTTATAATATTTAGCCCAAGAAGGGATTCTTAGAAATAAATTAAACTTAGTATTTATAGATGAAGCAAATTCCAATAAAACATAATCGTCAAAAGGATAATTACTTATTTGATTACATATAACAACTTGATTATTAATTAATAATTCAGCAGTATTACTTCCATAAAAAATAGTATAAATGTCATTTTTATTTTGCATATACATATTAGAAATAAAATTAGGAAAGAATCTATTGACATTTCCAGCGCAGCATTGTGTTTCATGCCCTGGTTTGTAACACATCCAATCACTTCCTTTTCTATAAAAATTATGATTTGAATGTTTAGTTAATATTAATTGATTGACACCTGAAAAGTATTGAAGTGCTTTAAAATCTTCAGTTACTGAACCAATGCCTGCATTATAAATACAATTTTCAATTAAATCAGCATATTTCCCATTTTTAGTTGCTTTTAATAAATATATTAATGACCAAGTAAAATCAGAAACATTGCAGGTTTCATGAGTTTGACTGGCAGAATTTCCACTTAAATATTCATTACTACTATGTAATCCATCAGGAAGTAAATGATATTTACATACTTTTTTATAAGCATTAATAGATGGCGATAAATAACTTTTATTATTAGTGTAAATGTAAAGAATTGCTCCAAGCTTAGCTATTTCATTATAAGTTACACCATGCTCGATTGGCTTTTTATTATCATTAAAGCTACTTGCTAAAGTATAATTACTACAATATGTTGGATCTTTATTTGTATCCTTTTGATATAAATTATAGGTATTAATAGCAAGATTTAATAATTCTTTATTTTTTGTTATTTCATAAACTAATAGCATAGTTTCAATATTTACAACATTTCGACCATTAAAATATGAAACCTTACATGATAAATAATGTCGTTGTAAAGCATTAATAATATTTATATCATGGTTATTATGATAAAGGGCTATACAAGCTCTTGCAAAAACGACAAACGGCCATCTATTGCATTTTCCTACTTCTTTTAAAAAGACAGGTCCTAAATAACCATCCTTATCAGCATTATTGATTACATTATAAACAATTTTACTGGTTTTATCATATAGCCTTTTATCGTTTAAAAGCTTGGCCAATGTAATTGCTCCATCAAGCCAATAGGCAGTTTGTTCAAAAGGAACCCATTTCCATAATGGGTCCATTTTGTCTATTTCATCTTTAGGAAATTTATCCCAAGAGTAAGAAACATAAGGCTCTAAGGCATTTTCAATATGCCCTGTTAGTCCTTCTTTTTGTTTTATTAAAAATTCTTTAATCCAACCATTTAAGGTTAATTTTATATTATAATTACATAATACACTCATAAAACTACTTATTAGAAACTACTAAAAATCCATTTGCTGGAACACTTAAGTAAGCAACCTTATTTGAAACATCAATTTCTTTAAAAGATTCAAATGGTAAGCAGTTTCTATCCTCAGGAATTAATGATTCTGTGACCTTATAACAACTCATTTTAGAAAGGCTAGTATTTTTATTTACTATAGCTATCTTTTTAATATCGTTTGAAGTATTAGCTATCATATATGACCATTTATTATCACCAAGTTCAAAGGCAACGGCTGTTAAGTCACGATCAACATCAGCATAAGGGCCTACTAACTCTTGATCAACCTTATAAGCATATGCACCAGTGTCAGTATATTTACAAATTAATCTATAAAAGTAGAATTCAGGATGTGCTGCCCAAGAAATATAATTTTCATTTTTAAGATTTGAATCTCTATACATCCATAAACCCATTGTATGAATATATGAACCAAATAAGCAATCCCCTAAAATATAATGGTCAAAAGCTGTAACTCCAGCTTTAGCCGCTTCTATACAAAATCTTGAAATGTATAGGCCTGCTGAATAGTCATCAATATCAGTTTTATTTACAGCATCAACAAAGTGAAGGCCTTGGCAAAATTCACTAATTGCATAATCCTTTTTACCATACTTTTTCATAACTGCTATCATTTCTTCAAAGTATGTTTGTATAGATTCATTAACACAACGATAATCCCACATATAGTTACCATTACCGCATACATCGAATATATCAGCAACTGTACTAAATTCTTCATCATAATATTTAGGATTATTTCCACATTCTGATGTTCCAAATAATTTAACCTTATCTCTTAAACCATCTTTTCTTAATTTCTCATCAATTTTCCGACAGCTTAATACATAATCATCCCAACTTTTAACACGATTTGCATCAAAGAATGATTCAGAAACATTTGAAACTCCCCAAATACATGTGTATCCTTTTTGATTGATAAGTAAATCTAAGCAAGCACTAATGTTTTCAGCATATTCATCAAAATCTGTAGGACCTGTAACCCAACAATCCTTTAAGGCTTCAGAATCATTTGCTAACCAGCTACTAGTATATTTACCATCATATGATTTAAACCAATGCCAGCAACCACTTAAGCTTAAGTCAACCTTAATATCATATTTTTCACAAATATCTAAAACTTTATATAAAGCCTTCATTTCAGCACATTCTGTATCAACACCCTTGGCATTAAAATCAAAGCTATCTGAATTGGCATTGTCATTTTCTCGTTCTAAAAATTCAGGAAAATATTTAATACGAGTGTATTTTAAATTCATTTCTTTAATTCTTTCTTCCCAGATTCTTTCATCTTCTTCAGTCATGGCATTTTGAGGCATAAAAATATCAGTATCCATTTGTGCTCCAAAGCCAACGATTGGACTATCATTTTTAGTAGTTACGTCAAATCGTGTATAACCAGGATTTATTGTAATTTCACTTTCAACAGATGATGATTGTGAATTCTCTGTATCAGTATCAGTTGAACTTGTATTATTAGCATTACAGCTAGCTAAAACAAGCATTGATAATAATAAAGATGAAAGTTTAAATTTGTTTTTCATATAAATAACACCATCCTTTATTTTTTATTTGATAAAACAATTATTCCATTTTTAGGTATTGAAACGTAGCTTACACCATTAATTGTTTCAACATCCTTACCCTTTTCAATAAGCTTAATAGTTGCTTCGCTTCCAAATGGAGTTGAAGCAGCAGTTAATCTATATTGATTTAAAGATGCGATATTTTTATCAAAGGAATTACATATAGCAACTTTTTTAGCTTCTTGTCCAATATTTGCCATAAAATAAGACCAAGAATTATCAGGAAGTTTTAAGGCGACCATACATACATCCTTATCTTGATTATTAGAATAATCATTAGTAATAGGATAAATAGTACTTCCAATATCACTATATTTCATAATTAAGCTCCAGGCATACCAAATAGGCTTAGCTTGATAGTCTATTTCCGAATCCTCATAGTATTGCTTTAAATAACGAATCATACCTTCTTCATTTAAAATACCATCATAATTACAATCAGCAAATACAAAGTATTTAATATTTGTACAGCCAGCATTAGATAGATTTATAAAGAATCTAGTCATAGTCATAGCTCTATCAAATAATTCGGTATCAGCATTAGTAACAGCAGTTAAAAAGTTCGACGTTCCACATTCAGCAACACCCCAGCTTAAATTATACTTTTCACAAACAGCAACATGATTTTTAGCAAATGTTAGCATTTCTTCATTTTCACTTGGCGTTGTTTTATTACCATCCTTATTGATTTCACCATGGAATTTATAAACTGATGAATCAACTTTATCATATCCATAGCCCTTATTTAAATAAACTTCATCTAAATTTACATGACTATTCCCATAATCTGCAGGCCCGGAAAATAAAATTTTATCCTTTATTCCATATTTGATAAGATTGTCTTTTATTTTTAAAGAAATATTTTTATAAAGACTCATATCATTAATAACGCCTTCAGGCTCAGGGAAAATACTATATTCATATATGCAGGTATATTTTTTAATATTTATTAAATAATTTAAACAAGCAGCTACTGATTCAGCAAACTCAGCATCAGGTGATAAGACAAATTCACTTGAAGGGGCAACCATCCAACTTGAAACACCATTTACCCCATATGTTCCACCTAACCAGCTGCCATTATATTTGCCATCCTCTGAAGAAAATGTTGTTCGACATCCATACCAGCTTAAGTCAACATTAACATGATTTTCTTCAAATAAATCTAATAGCTTATATAGATGTTGCATCTCGCTCGAATTAAAATCAACATTCTTACTATCATAATCAAAGTAATTAGGATCGTTATTATCATTTCCTCTTTCATACATTTCAGGATAAAAACGGATTCTTACTGCTTGTAAATTTGAGATTTTTACAGCCTCTATTATTTTATTCCAATCAGTAGAGGAATTATTAATATCAATAATACAAGTATCAAATTGAGCGCCATAGCCTTCAGTTTTTCTTTTTAAAGGATCTTTTAAATCATAGCGGGCATAGCCAGGCTTAATAATTACCTCGCTTGTTACTTCACTTGAAGAATGTTTTTCTTCACTAGATGAAGCTTCATTTACATTATTACAACTAAATGTACACATAGTTAATATTGTAAGTAATAAATAACTTAAACCTTTTTTCATATGGTTCACCTTATTTATTTTTCTTTAAAAGTAAAACCAATGATAAGAAAGCAAAAGATAGATAGGCTAAAGAAGATGTATTTCCCTTACAACCACTATTTGGCTTTGTTTCACTCGGAGTATTTGATGGATTTTCACTAGGATTTTCACTAGGATTATCGTTTACTTGTTCATTTACTCTAAATCTTACCTCATTTGTTGCTTCAAGTTCGCCATCGCTTGCTTTAAAAATAATATTATAAATACCACCTTTAGAAGGCTCCCAAACAAAGTAACCATTTCTTATTATACCAATTTTTTCATCCTTATATGTGGCTTCATATGTTAGTTTTTTATCACCATCATATTCAAATAATTCACTTAGCTTAATTTCCATTTCTTCATTAGCGTCATAACTAGCAGCAGGCGCAAAGTTATCTATAGATTTTAAATTAAATTGTGGCTTAGTGCATCTTATATAAGGAGTTGCTTCTTCTTTAGTAGTATTATCATATGATGTAATTTGTAACTTTTCGATATCAACGGCAACACCAGTATTTTCAGTTGTTGCATTAGCAGAATATCCACTTGATGCCCAAAAGCCAATGTAACCTTTTTGCGTGTCAAATGGGATTACTTCATCTTGTTTGTGAGTGTTTGAATAATAAGCATTTGCTTGAAAATAGGATGTTTGTAATACACCATCAATATAAACCTTAAATGTTGTTCCGATTTCTTTTGGACGAGGACGAGATGGATCCTTTGCATGGGTACTTGTAGCCTCAATTGTAAAATAATGATAATTATTATCACACCAATCAATGCTAGAGATAACACTACCCTCTTGAGGATTATCACTTTGTAAAAAGTAACGAGCTGCTCCATTTCCATCAAACGATTCATTAATTAGCATTTGAATATGAGAAGCTCCTTGAATTCTTTCAAAGCAAATAGAAATCCAACCCTTATTGTTATACCAAGGACAAGCTGACATAGCAACATTTTCAACTTGTGTAGCATCATCATAATCAATAAATGCAGTTAAATATAAATTTGCATAGTCAAATTGACCTTCAAAGCCAGTATCTGATGGACTAGGAAGATTTAAATTTGCATACATATCTAATCTAAATTCGTTAAATTTATTTGTTTTATATAAAGCATAATTAGATGATGCCATATTAATATTTTCCATTTTTAAATGACCTGAATCAAAAGTCGTTTTACCAGCACCAATTCCAACAACATCCCAATCATACTTCCAATTGGCTAAATTGTTTTCTTCTTTTATATCAATACTATATTCATCACTAGCATTGACCTTTAATGATTCACTTGTAAAAACGAATAATATACCAAAAGCTAAAGCTGATATTAATAGTTTTTTCATGTTTAATTAATCCTTTCTTGTTGCTTGATATAATTTGTATTGATTTGTTAGCCATTCAATATAGTTAGAAGCTTGTGATCTATAATGTGTACAAGCATCAATCCATGTTTCGCTTGGATTTTTAGTTCCAGCCCATGCTTTAGTTGCACATTCAAGATAAATATATGCTTCAGCTGTTGTATAATCCTTTGATACTTGAGCACTAGCTCCATAGAATAACATACCATCAGTAGCGTTTTTCAAGCAATTATAATTTCTAACCTTTTCAATCCAATTTCTTTCAGTTTCTGTATATTGCATAGGAATTTTATATGAAATGTCATCATTGTGAATTAAAGCAAATACACCACTATATGGCTTATGAGTTACATAATAATCATCCGTATATTCATAATAGTTATCACCGAATGATGAATCCTTCCATTGCTCACCTTTAATACCATAAGCACAAAGCTCATAGTTATCTTTATTTGAATACATCCAATCTAAATATTCAATTATTAAAGGAGCTTTATTTGATTTTTTATTAATAATTAAGCAGTCTGTATTTTTAGATACTTCAGCAAAGGCACCACTATTTTCAACGACATTACCATTTTCATCAACTGCATCAAGAGGATCTAAAATTGTAAATTCTGCCTTTTCATCAATTTCTTTACATTTTCTTGCAACATCAATTAAATTAGTAATTGTTGGATTTAAAAAATATACTGCAGATTTTCCAGCTGCTAAATTTGATAATCTTTGGTTGGCAGAAATAGTTGTATTATCTCTTTCCCAAAGGCCATCGTTTACCCAATCATATTCTTGTTGTAATACCTTACCATAATTTTCACTAATCCAGCCTGGGACAACTTCCTTAATAGTATTATCATCATTATAATTAACGGCTCTATATTGATATCCAGTCGACTTATAAGCTCCAGCTAAAAGAGTAAATTCCATATCATATACAGGCCCTGATAATGGTGTTGTACATGCTGGGATTTCACTTTTCATTTTACGAATCATTGTATCAAAGTCTTTAATAGTTCTACAC
>CAKPZU010000010.1 GCA_934215405.1 uncultured Bacilli bacterium
ATTTGTGCAACACCAAGCCTTGGTGACAAGCAAATAAATAGTATTCATACAATTAATGGTGTAACTATTAGTGATGTATTAGATACAAGCATGAAATCATATATGAAAGTTACTGATCCTGATAAGGAAGTTGTTAGAAGTGTTGATGGAATTTTACTTGATGAAACAGCCTCATATGAACGTGATTATCAAATAAAATTAGATAAATATGGCGATTATTTAATTTATTATTATGCAGTTGATAGCAATGAAAATGAAGCAGTTTATTCTTATGTAATAACAGTTACAGATACAACACCTCCAGTTGTTACAATAATAAATCCACAAACTGAAGGAAGCGTTAATAAAGAAATAAATATAGCTTCAATTAGAATTAGTGATAATAGTAGTAAGACATTTACAATCTATGTTTGTGTAAAGGTACCAAATGGCAAGATTTACTCTCTTGTTAATGTTGATGAAACAATGATTGTTAGTAAATCATTTACTCCTCAAACAATAGGCAAATACACAATTTATTATTATGTAGAGGACGAATCAGGAAATACAAGCTGTGTTTCTTATGAAATAAACGTTAGATAGGAGGGAAGAAAATGAAAAAAATTATGGCACTTTTATTAAGTATAGCATCTCTTTTATCAATTAGTAGTTGTAATAATAGCAATACTGATTCTTCATCTAGCTTTGTTGACTCAACAAATCAAGAGCAAGAGTTTGATTTTTCTGGATCTAATACTAAATATAATAATCATGGTGATGTTAAAGGTTCAATTCATAAGCTAAATCAAACTGAAACAAATGATTATTTAATAAACAATGGCACTACATCATATAAAATTGTAATTGCTAACGATGCAAGAAATGAGATTATGGTTTATGTAAAGGATTTAATTGCTTTATTTAATGAAGCAACTAATATTACCCTTGAATATGTTTATGAAAAAGATTTTAAAGAAAATGATAAATTTATATCAATTGGTAATACATCTTTATTTAAAAATAGTGGAATTACCTTAGATTATGATGAATTAAAATCTCAAGGCTATGTTATTAAAACAATAAACAAAGCAATTTATATGAATGGCTTTACAGATTCATCATGTGCTTATGCTATTTATCAATTTTTAACTATGACTGTAAATTATGAATTCTACGGTCCAAATACTTATTATATTGATAAAAATGTAAGTAGCATAAAATTAATGAATTATGATGTTGTTGATGCTCCAGATATTGAATATAGAATGACAAGCTATAACTTTGCTCAAGGCGCATCAGTAAGAAAATATCGTTTAACAATTGAAGATGCCTTTATGTCAGTTAATGGTGTAAGATGGCATAATACCTTTGAATATTTTCCAAAGGCCACATATTTAGAAAGTAACCCAGAATGGTATTCAGATGATGGTACGCAGCTTTGCTACACAGCTCATGGAAATAAAAAATCACGTTTAAAAATGATTGAGCATGTAAGCGATGTTATTAAAGAATCTATGATAGCAAATCCTAGTAAAAATGTAATTACCTTTACTATTCAAGATAGCGATACATTTTGTAGCTGTACAACTTGTAAGAATAGTAAAATCAAATACAATGGAGCTAATTCAGCAGTAATTATTCAATTTTTAAATGAGGTTTCAAATAATATTAATAGTTGGTTTAAAGCTGAAGGAAAAGAATATGAACGTGATTTAAAAATATTATTCTTTGCTTATTTATCAACAAATGTAGCGCCAGTAAATTATGATAGTAGCACTAATACATATTCTCCAGTTGATAGTAGTGTTGTTTGTAATGATGATGTTTGTGTATTCTTTGCTGATATTAGAGGCGATTATACTCATTCATATTATGATGAAACATCAGCAAATGATATCTATATTAAAAATATGAAAGCTTGGACAAGTGTTAGTAAAACATTCTTCTTTTGGACATATTCAACTAATTTTAGATATTATTTAACTCCATATAATTCCTTTAATGCTATGCAAGAAACATATAAATTTGCTGTTGAATGTAATACGGCTTATTTATATGATCAAGCCCAATATAATCAAGGCCAATCGGCAACTGGCTGGTCATTTTTAAAGGAATATTTAACATCAAAGCTATTATGGAATGTTAATTTAAACCAAGATGCTTTAATAAATAATTTCTTTGCTAATTTTTATTCAAATGAAGCTTCTACTATAATGAAGCAATTATTTGATGAATATCGCGTTTTAGCAACATATCAAACAGATGTTTTAGGATTTTCAGGAGCTAGTTCTATTTATCATAATGCTTTAAAATCAGAATATTGGCCAAAGAACACCTTATTAAAATGGATTAATTTGTTTGATGATGCTTTAAAGGCAATTGAACCATTAAAGAAAAAGGATGTTGGAGCTTATCAAACTTATTATAGTAACATTACATCAGAAAGAGTCGCTTATGTATATTTACTTCTTAAGATTTATAATGCTAGCTTATCAAATGATGAACTAACTTATTATAAGAAGTTGTTCCATGATGATGCTGAAGGAAATGGAATGATTTACGAAGGCGAAAATGGATCACTTATTTCCGATATTTTAAAATAGGAGTGGTAAGGCTATGAAAAAAAATACGATTATAAAAGCTATTTCTTCAAGTGCTTTAATGATTTTAACATTAGCATTACTTAATAGTTGTAAAGAAAACAATATTAGTAGTAATAACGAGAACTATAATATTTCATTTGTTGACTCATTTATTGAGCTTGATGCTTATGAAAGTAAAGAATTAATTATTAATAGTGATACAGATAATGTTTTATTTGTTGCTAATGATGAAAGTATAATAAAAATTGTCGATAATAAAATTGTTGCATTAAAGAAAGGTGAAACAAAAGTTGATGCTAAAGTTAATGGTAAAACTTATGCCTCAATAGATGTTTATGTAAATGATGATTCAATGGTTCCTTTTTTAAAGACAGATGAAAAAACAGTAAATATTTTTACAGATTCAAGCTACGTGGTAACGCCTAATGTAATATTTAAAGGAACTATACAAGATGCAACATATAAATATGATATTGCTAATGCAAGCATTGCTGCAGTTGATGAAAATGGAATGGTAAGTGGAGTTTCATATGGGAATACATTATTAACAATTACTGCTAGCTTCAATGGCTTTTCTGGTGATGATTATGAATTTTTAAAGGAGACAATAGAGGTTAATGTTAGTGAAAATGTTATTATTCAGCTAAATGTTTCAAATAGTGAAATATTTAATAGTAATGTTACAATAGGTGGAATAAATTATACTAATGAAGCTACTTTATCTGGTGTTGTTAATATAAACAATAATATTAAAGATTTATTTGATGCTAATGTTGTATTAAAATCAAACGACGAAAATATTGCTTATATTAAAGATAACAAGGTAATAGGTAAAACTATTGGAAATTGTAAAATTTATGCTGAATATACGACATCTAATGCTTCTTATACTTCAAATTACATTGATATTAATGTTAATAAGCCTTTGATAAATGTAAAAGAAAATTTTGATATTGATATGTCATTATCTAAACTTTCATTAACAAATTCATTCTTAACTCAAAAGGATGAAGCTATTGAAAAGATATTTGATGAAAGCAATCAAGCAATGAATATTTATTTTGATGGTTCAATTAAAGGATATGATAATCTTGGTAAACAAACTTGGATTGTTGAAACGAATTTATATAGATATAAACTAAATGTTGTTATAGCTTCAAAAATAATTACTAGTGCTAGTGAATTAAGAAAGCTTACTCAATATGCTAAAAATTTATTTAGAGGCTCAAAGGGTATAGTATCATTTGAAGGCTATTATATTTTAGGTTCAAACATTGATATGAATGGCCAAGCATTGCTTAAAAATGTCAGTGTGGATTTTGGAGCAACATCTATTGATAATACTGGCTTTATTGGAACATTTGATGGTAGAGGATACACTATTTCAAATGCTGTTGTAAGTGCTGATAATGGTGGACTATTTGGAACATTAAATAGAAGCTCAATAGTTGAAAATGTTTGCTTTAAAAATGCTAAAGTAACAGGTAAATCAGGCTTAATTTCATCATATTGTGGTGGAACAATAAAAAATTGCTATATTGAAGGAAGATTAGTTGGAAATGGAACAAAGGATGCTCAAAAATCATTGCTTTCAAGAACAATTCTTCAATCAAGTAATATTAATCATGTAATTATTAATTATTTAAATGCTAATGAAGAAGGAACTTATCAATCAGCAATTGGTACATTAGTAAATGCTAAAGAAGCTAACTTTGAAAGGGTCTTTGTGTTAAATACCACAGGTAAGGTAATTGGTACTGAAATTTTAAATGAATATCAAACGTTTACAAATGAAGAAAATGGACAATTTTTAACTTATAAAGAATTGCGCCAAAGCAAAAAACTAACAGGCTTTAATAAATATTGGTCGTTTGGTGAAGCAGAAATAACTTTTTCTGCTTAACCTCATTTATATAAGGAAAGGAAAAATATTATGAAAAAGAAATTATTAATTCTTACAGTTTTGGGATTAGTTATTGCTGGATGTAATAATAACAATAATTCTTCAATGGTAGAAGAATCATCAAGCAATAATAATTCAAGTGATGTTAAAGATTCATCATCAATTTATGATGGATCATCAAGTAGTAGTGAAGAATCATCTTCAGTTATTGAAGAGTCATCTTCAGTCATTGAAGAATCATCAAGCATTAGTGAAGAGCACACTCATAAATATAATGAAAATGGAATTTGTGAATGTGGTCAAAGTAAGCCAGGAACTTATAAGGTTACAGTTGATGGCTCATTTGCTGATTGGCCAAGTGAGGTAAAAACTAAAAAGCTTGAAACATTTGGTGATGATACTCGTGGCTTTAGCGTAATGGCATTTACTGATGATAGCTATATGTTTAGTGCAGTATCTATTGTATCAACTTCAAATGTTATTGAAACTGTTGAAATAGTATATAAAGATGGTAAAAACATTAATATTTCATACGATAGTGAAAATAACAGCTATTTTGCAACTGGTGCTGAAGATAATGCAATTGTTACTTTCTATGTTACGCAAACCCTTGATGCAAAAACAAATCTTTATACAACAAACTATGAATATATTTTAAATAAATCAGTACTTGCTGATGAAAATGGAAATGTTAAATGTGGCTTTGATGTAAACGTTCCAAATGAAGAATCAAAGGCTTCATATTCATCTGAACAAATTGCTTATTGGGTTTTATATGGAATAAATGCTTGGAGTACACCTGATTATGTTACAATTACAAATAGTGGTATTAATCATAATCATATTTATGATTCAAATTATAAATGTATAATTTGTGGTGAAGAAAAAGGTCAATCAAATTATAAAATTACAGTAGATGGTGATATCTCTGATTGGTCAAAAGATGTTTTAAGTAGTGGTTTAGTAACTACAGATGGTGAAGAAAGACACTTTAAAGTATATGGTTTTATGGATGATAACTATGTTTACATCTTTGCTTCAATTTCACACTATAGTGAGCATGTTGGAACATTTGAGGTTTTAGCTTTAGTTGATGGTGCTTGGAAGGAAAACTATGTAATTAATAATGGAAGCACATATACTTATAATTCTAAAACGTTTGAAATGGGTAAGGTTAAAGAGTATGCAGATGATGAAACATTATTAAATGTTACTGATATTGAATTAGTATTAAATAAAGCTGATTTAATGCAAGGCGATGGTAGCGTTAAGCTTGGATTTTCATCTAATTTAAATAGTGAAACTAGTTCGGAACTTGGTTTTTCTGATACTCAAGCTTCATGGTGGGTTTTAGGAAAAACAAATTCTTGGTCAGCAAGTGATCACTTTGAAATAACTACAGTTGGCATTAAACATAAACATAAATATGATGCTAATGATAAGTGTTATTTCTGTGGAGAGGAAAAGCCAATTTCATATGCTATAACTGTAGATGGTGATAATAAGGATTGGCCAGCTAATGTATTAAATAATACTATTAAGACATATGGCGAAGAAAAAACTGGTTTTGAAGTAGCAGCATTTTTAGATGATAAATTCTATTATGTATATTCAAAAATAGTTTCAAAAACTAATAAGGTCAATTGTTTAGAAATACTAGCTAAAGGAAATAGTGCTGATATTTTAGTTAGATTAGATGATATTATTCCTGCAGGAGTTCTACAATATAAATGGACACAAAATTTAGTTGATGGCTTCTATATTACAACATTTGAACTTGTTATTGAAAAGAGTGTTGTAGCAAATACTGATGGAACAGTTAAAGCAGCTTATGACGTCAACGTTGAAGAAAAATCAAAAGCATCTTTCTCTGATGATAATATTGCATACTGGAACATTGCAAAAACTAATGCTTGGAATGTAAATGACCATCTATTAGTTGATGCAAATGGTATTCATCATACACATAAATATGATGAAAATAACACTTGTATGTTCTGTGAAGAAAAGAAAGCAAATGAAACAATTACTGTTGATGGAAATAGTTTGGATTGGAATGCTGATGTATTAAATACTAAACTTGCATCAACTGGTAATGATAATCAATCATTTGAAGTTGTAAGCGTTGTTAAAGGCGATACTGTATATTTCTTTGTAACTTTAAAATGTAAATCAAATACACAAAATACATTATCTGTTGTATTTGATTGTGCTACAGAATTTAAAGTTGTTTATAATGCAAATGGCTTAGAAAGTAAAACTGATAATGTAAAAGAAGCTGCCGCTATTGTAACTTTTGATGAAGCATTAAAGGTTTATGTTGCAAATGTTGAATTTGCAATTGCAAAGGATAGTATTACAAATACAAACAATCAAGTAAAGGTTGGTATTGATTGTTGGACTAGCGATGCTGATGATAAGCTTGGATTTACTGTTGATGGTGTTCAAGCAATGTGGTGGTTAATTAATGGTCATAATTCTTGGGACGTTAATACAAACTTCGTTGTTACTGAAAACGGAATTGCAAAATAATTAATTAAATAAAGCATAATAAAAAGAATATTTATTAATAAGTAAAATTATTAGTAGATATTCTTTTCTTGTATTTATTCTTCAGTATTGTTTAAATCAATATTTAAAAGTTCAATCATGTTTTTATATAATACGTCAAGGCTATTATATGTTTCTTGAAGTGTTATATTAGCAATAAAGCTATTATAATCATATATAAATTTATAGCCTATAAAATTACTAATACTTATTTCATGATTATAATAATCAAAGTTTGTTTTGCTAACAAAGCTTTTAACTTTAAAGTAATTATCATCTATTTTTAGTGAATCTAAATTTATAATATGCTTTTCATCTATTTCAATAATTTCTTTTTCTTTATCTCTATAAGGTATAAAAATTAGATATAAAGGTGTAGATATTTCCCTAATTTTCTCGATTTTTTTAATTCTTTTAAAAAACTTTCTTTCAATGGTATATATTTCGTTATGTAATCTTTCATATTTAGCTAAGAAAACACTATTTAATATTTCACCATGATAGTAAAATTTAATTGTTACCATAAAATAATTTCCTCATATATTATTTACTTACCCTTTAAATAAGCAATATTTTAATAAATTTTCTTTTCATTAGCATCATATCATATTTCAATGAATACAGGTACAATGAATTAAGCTAATGAAATTATAATTATGTATATTTTTTATTTATAAATCAAAATGTAAAATAAAGAATTTATTTTAATATATAATTTGCCACTTATTTTTAAGACAATTAAATTATGTGTCATAATAAAATTATATTGACAATATTAATTGATAAATGCTTAAAATTTTGCTAAACTTAATATACTTACTTAAAAGGGGAATGAATATGAGTATATTAAATAAAACTACTTTAAAAATACCTACTCATTTAGCAATAATTTTAGATGGTAATGGAAGATGGGCCTTAAAGCGTCATCTTAAAAGAACCATGGGCCATAAGGTTGGTGCTGAAACAATGAGAGAAATTATTGATTATTCATTTTCTTTAGGGGTAAAAGTATTATCTTTATATTGCTTTTCAACAGAAAACTGGAAAAGAGATAAAGAAGAGGTAGATTATTTATTTACTCTTCCAATTATTTATTTTGATAAATATATTGATTCAATGGTAAATAAAGGTATTAAGGTTATCTTTTCTGGTGATATTAGTAAGCTTCCAAATAAAACAATGCTAGCTTGTGATAGGGCTTTATTAAAAACAAAGAATTGTAATAAGTATATTTTGAATATTTGCTTAAATTATGGCTCTCATGATGAAATAGTTAGAGCTTGTAAGCTAATAGCAAATGAAGTAGAACATAAACAGATTTCTATAAATGATATAAATGAAAAAACAATACAAGATCATTTATATAGCAAGGATTTACCAAATATTGATTTTTTAATAAGAACAAGCAATGAAAAAAGATTATCAAATTTTATGCTTTGGCAAGCTTCTTATGCTGAATTATATTTTACGAAAACATTATGGCCAGCATTTACTAAAAGATGCTTAATAAAGGCATTAAAGGATTATTCAAAAAGAGATAGAAGATTTGGAGGTGTTAAAAAATGAAACAAAGAATTATTACAGGGGCATTAATGACTATATTTGTAACTCCTTTTATCATATTTGGTTCATATTCGATGGCTATATTTATATTAATACTTATGAGCTGTGGAATTATTGAATTATTAAAATGTCGTAAATTACCAATTTATTTTTATATAATTTGCTTTATTTCTAGCTTTTTATTAATCTTTGATGTACCTCTTTATATATTTGAAGAATATAGCTTTTCTTATCTTGAAGGAATATTACCAAATTATAAAATAAATATACTTTGGCTAATTTTATTTTTAATTTTAGTATTTACAAGTGGAATATTTGATAAAAATATAGATGTAGGGGATATTTTTTATGCCTTTACCTCAATAACCTTATTATCACTTGGCTTAAAAGGATTATTATATTTAAGATCAATTGGTGGAGTTGATAATGCTTTAAAGGGCATGTGGATTGTAGCTTACTTGTTAATAGTAACCTGCTGTACAGATATTTTTGCTTATTTTGGTGGAATTAGCTGCTATAAAATACTTGGAAGCGATAATATTCATAAGCTAAATGAAAGAGTTTCTCCTAAAAAGACTATTGAAGGTACAATAATTGGAACTATTTTTGGAACAGGATTAGGCTTTATATTTGCTATATTTGTTTTAAAGGATATGGCTTGGTATTATTATTTGTTGCTATCATTTATTTTATCACTTGTTGGTCAAATTGGTGATTTAACTATGTCTTTAATAAAAAGGCATTATCAAATAAAGGACTTTTCAAATTTACTTCCAGGACATGGAGGAGTACTTGATAGAATTGATAGCTTATTATTAAATAGTATGGTTGCTGCTATATTTATGTCTATAATGCTATTTATGATTTAAAGGAATTTGATAGAATGAAAAGAGTTGCTATTTTAGGTGCTAGTGGTTCAATTGGCACTAATACTTTAGAGGTTATAAGACAAAATAAAGACAAGTTTGAGCTTGTTTCCTTTAGCGTTTATAATCAAATAGATAAAATAGAAGCAATAATTTTAGAATTTAAAAGCGTCTATTTAATTGGAGTTAAGGATAAAAATGAAATAAAGGATTTAATAAATAAATATCCTAATATTTCTTTTTATGATAAGGATGAAGGATTAAATAAGGTTGCAAGCTCTAAGTGTGATATAGTTGTTAATGCCTTAGTTGGCTTTATTGGCTTAAAGCCAACATTAGTAGCTATTGAAAATAATAAGGATGTAGCTTTAGCAAATAAAGAAACCTTAGTAGCTGGTGGTGAAATTGTTATTAAAGAGGCTAAAAAGCACAATGTTGCAATTCTTCCAGTTGATTCTGAGCATTCAGCAATTTTTCAATGCTTAGAAAAAGAAAACAAAGTTAAAAACATTGTTTTAACAGCTTCTGGGGGGCCATTTTTTAAAAGAGATTTTAAGGATCTAGAAAATGTTAGTGTAGATGAGGCTTTAAATCATCCAACCTGGAAAATGGGAAGTAAAATTACTATTGATTCAGCAACAATGTTTAATAAAGCCTTTGAAATAATTGAGGCTTATTACTTATTTGATGTTAGCCCATCTAAAATAAAAGTAATAATTCATCCACAAAGTATTGTTCATTCATTAGTTACCTTTAAGGATAATGCAATGAAGGCTGAACTTGGTGTTAGTGATATGAAAATTCCTATTGCTTATGCTTTAAATTATCCTATAAGATTAAATAATGTTGCTAAAAGCTTAAAGCTTGAAAAGGTGGCTAATCTTACCTTTTATAAGGCAAGTTATAAAAAATATAAGCCTTTAGCATTAGCTTATAAGGTATTAAAGCTAAAGAAAACATATCCATGTGTTTTAAATGCTGCTAACGAAGAAGCAGTAAAACTATTTTTAAATGGTAAAATTAAGTTCATAGATGTTTATAATATAGTAGAACAAACATTAAATGCTCATACACCTTTAAATGAAGCTTTGACTTATGATACAATTGTAAAAGCTGACTTATGGGCTAGAGAATATGTAAGGAGGATGTATTAATGTTATCAAAACTTATTTCAATTTTATTATTTGTTATTATTATTTGCTTTTTAATAGCTTGGCACGAGCTTGGACATTTATTAGCAGCTAAAAAATGTAATGTTTATTGCTATGAATATTCAATTGGCTTTGGACCAATTATTTATAAAAATGAAAAGCATGAAACAAAAATCTGTATTAGAGCAATTCCTCTTGGAGGATTTGTTAAAATGGCTGGTGAGGAAGGATTAAATGATGGAGAGGTCTTAAAGGATAATAATGGAAACGACATTCCATCAGATAGGATTCTTGCTAATAAGCCATTAAGAAAAAGAGCCTTAGTATTAGCAGCTGGTGGTTTAATGAATGTTTTATTTGCTTTAATTTGCTTTTATTTTTACATTGCCTTTAATGATATTTCATTTGTAACTAACAAAGCCAATTCAACAGGGTTTGTAACACCACTTACTACTAATGAGGTAACTATTGCTTCAGATTCATTATTAGCAAGTAAAGGAATGGAAACTAATGATAAGATTATTTTAATAAAAACAAGATTAAATGATGGCGAATATTATGAAGCACAAACAAATACATTTAAGGATGTTCAAAATGCTTTAGATGAAAGAAAGCCATTATTAGTTGATGATGTTCAATATATTACAATAACTTATGTTGATGTTTCAGATAATAACAATGAATATATAATTGATGTTAGCAGGACAATGTCACATATTGATGGAAAAGATGTGTTAAGTAAAATTGGTTTATCTCAAGGATTAAAGGCTTATGAATATAATCCTTTAACTGCTTTATATGGAACATTTCATTTTGCTGGCTATTATACAGTTGAGGTAGTTAAATCATTTGGAAGATTATTTATGGGTGATTTTTCGAGTCTATCAGGATTAGTTGGAATTTATGGAACAATAGATGGAGTTACTTCAGGTGCTGCAGTGTCATTCGGGGTAAAAGTTTTAAATATGGTTTATATTGCTGGAGCTCTTTCATTTTCATTAGGATTCTTGAATTTAATACCATTTCCAGCTTTAGACGGAGGAAGATTATTCTTTGTAGCTCTTGAAGGTATTAGAAAGAAAAAAATTAATCCTAATGTTGAAGCAACAATTCATTTTGTTGGAATAATTGTTTTATTTGCTTTAATGATTATTATTAACATTAGAGATATAATAGGTTTGTTTTAAATCAGCTAGTTTTTACTAGCTTTTAATACGCTTAGAAGGGACGTGAAAATATGGATAGTCGCTTGAAAAACACTTTAGATATGATAAAGCTAGATAATAATCTTTATGACTATTTTGAAAGTGGTACCTTTAGTGAATTAAAATATAATAAGGAAAAAAAGATATATAGCATAACTATTGCTTTAGATAAGCCACTACCAGTACAGGTTTATATAAAAACATTAGATAGCTTATCTAGCTATTTAAAGGAAAAAGATAGTGAGGTATTAGTAGCTCTATATATCACTTTAAATCAAAAATGCTATGATAATAAATTAGTTAAGGAATATATTAACTATTATATTGATTGTAAAATTGAAAAAAAGGAATCTTTACTTTTCTTTAAGGATCAACCAATGACAATTAAGGATGATTTTATTATAATTACCTATGATAGTGCTGTAATTGAAGAGCTATTAAATTTCTATAAGCCAAAATTTGAAAAATTTTTAAGTGCTTCTGGTTTTTCATATTTAAGAATAAAATATGTATATTTTGAGCCAGAAGAGGTAGTATTTGATTATGAAAAAGACAAAAAGGAATATGATGAGCTTTATAGTAAGTTTAAAGAAATGAAAGAAGAAGAAAAAAAGCAACAGCAAATTTTTGATAATAAAAATAAATTTAATAATCGTATTTCCTTTAAAAACAAGACATTTACTAAGGTTGAACTTGATAAAATCCCTAAAAATATTGTTGATATAGAAGTTGAAGCTAAGGTTTTTGATGTGCAAGAAGAAGGAAAATCTGGTAAGAGAGTAAAGGTTAATTTTACTAATTATAAAACATCATATACCGCTCATGCTTGGACTAATAAGGAGCATACCTTAGATGAATTTAAAAAGCTAAAGGATAAATGGGTGGTTTTAAAAGGAACATTAGCCTATAATCAATTTGATAAGGAAGATTCCTTAGAACTATACACATATGAGGTTTTAGATAAAACAGATCCTGTTCGTGAGGATAATGAAGAAGTTAAGCGTGTGGAATTACATGCTCATACTAATATGTCAGCAATGGATGGAATTTGTGATGTTAAAAAGCTAGTTGATCAAGCAGCTAAATGGGGACATAAAGCAATTGCTATTACAGACCACGTAGCTGTGCAATCATTTCCAGATGCTCAACGTGAACAAGCTGCTTTAAAAAAGCAAGGGATAGATATTAAAATTTTATATGGAATAGAACTAAACGTTGCTCCTCGTGCTTTAGATATTATTAAAAATCCATCACATATAAGCTTAAGTGATTCAACATATGTTTTCTTTGACCTTGAAACATCTGGACTTTCTTGTGAATTTGATAAAATAATTGAATTTGGTGCTGTTAAATGTAAAAATGGCGTTGAAATTGATAGAATTGATATTTTAATTAATCCAGGATTTGATGTTTCAGAATTTACAACAAATTTAACTGGAATCAGCAATGAAATGCTAAATGGTAAAAAAACAATTGAAGAGGTAATACCAACAATTGAAGCATTTATTAAGGATTCTATTTTAGTTGCTCATAATGCTTCATTCGATATTGGCTTTTTAACTCATGCTTTAAAGCATGAATTAGTTAATCCAACAATAGATACTCTTCCTTTATCAAGATTTTTATTTCAAGATGAAAAAAGATATACCTTAGGTAGCTTATGCCGTAGTAAGGGTATTGATTATGATGAAGAAAGTGCCCATAGAGGAGATTATGATGCTGAGGTATTAAAGGATTTATATTTAAGTGCTATTTTACCAGAATTAACCTCAAGGAATTTAGACCATGCAGCCTTAGAAAGCTTACAATCACATGAAGTTACTCGTAAAATGCACCCATATCATACAAATATATTAGTTAAAAATATGGTAGGAATGAAGAATTTGTTTAAAATATTAAGTATTGCTAATACACAGTATTTTACAGCTTTAGCCTTAGTTCCACCACAAATTATTAATGAGCATAGAGAAGGCTTAATTATTGGCTCATCATGTGCTCGTGGAGAAATTTTTGAACTTGCTTCAACTAAAAGTGAAGCAGAAGTTGTTAATGCCATGAAATGGTATGATTATATAGAAATACAACCACTTGATCAATACTCAATTCTTGTTGATACTGGAAGAGTTGAATCAATGGAAAAGGTTAAAAAGATAATTAACTTTATGATTAAGTGTGCTAATATTGCAAATAAGCCTGTTTGTGCAACAGGAGATTTACATTATATTAATGAAGAAGAAGCTATAGCTCGTGAGGTATTTATTTCAACTCCGGCTATTGGTGGTGGTTATCATCCTTTATTTGATTATCATCATAGAATTAAAAAATATCCAATTCAAAACTTTAAAACAACAAGAGAAATGCTTGATGCTTTTAGCTGGCTAGGTGAAGATAAAGCTTATGAATATGTTGTTACTAATCCTAATAAAATAGCTGCTGAAATTGAATATTGCTATCCAATAAAGGATAAGCTATATCCACCATCAATTCCATCATCAGATGAGCAATTAACTAATAAATGCTATGAAACTGCCCATCAAATGTATGGGAAGGTATTACCAGAAATAGTTGAAGCTAGATTAAAAAGAGAACTTGATTGTATTATTAAAAATGGTTATTCAATCATGTATGTTATTGCTAGTAAATGTGTTTTACACTCAAACGCTCAAGGCTTCTTAGTAGGATCTCGTGGTTCAGTTGGTTCATCATTTGCTGCAACATGTGCTGGAATTACTGAAGTTAATCCATTAAAGCCACATTATAGATGTAAAAATTGTGGCTATTCAGATTTTAATGTTGATGAAAAATATCGTTCAGGATTTGATTTGCCTGATAAGCCTTGTCCTAATTGTGGACACAAATTAATAGGCGATGGTCATAACATTCCATTTGAAACATTCTTAGGCTTTAATGGTGATAAGGTTCCTGATATTGATTTAAACTTTTCGGCTTTAAACCAAGCAGATGCTCATTTATTTATTAGAGAAATGTTTGGTGAGGATCACGTATTTAGAGCTGGAACTATTGGCTCAGCGGCTACTAAAACAGCATTTGGTTATGCTAAAAAATATTATGAAAGCTTAGGTATTGAAATTAGAAATGCTGAGGCTGCTCGTATTGCTTTAATGTGTGAGGGTGTAAAACGTACAACAGGTCAACATCCTGGAGGCTTAATTGTTATCCCAAATGATATGGATGTTTATGACTTTACACCTGTTGGTCACCCAGCCGATGATATTGATTCGGAATGGCTAACAACTCACTTTGCTTTTGAAGCAATTCATGATAATGTTTTAAAACTAGATATGCTAGGCCATGTTGACCCAACTGTTATTAGAATGCTACAAAATTTAACTGGAATAGATCCTAAGGATGTTCCACTTAATGACCCAAAAGTTATCGCTCAATTTAACGGTGGCTCTGTTTTAACAAGTGATACTTTAACAGCAGCAGGCCTTCCAGAATTTGGTACAACTGTAGCTCGTAAGATGTTAGTTGATACAAAACCTACAACCTTTGCTGACTTAACTAAGGTATCTGGATTGTCTCATGGTACTGACGTATTCTTTGGAAATATTCGTGATTTAATCTTAGATAATTCTTGTGATATCGTTACCTGTATTGGTTGTCGTGATGATATTATGCTAATGCTAATGCAATATCATATTGAGCCTTTAACTTCATTTAAAATCATGGAGGCCGTAAGAAAAGGAAAAGGATTATCTCCTGAATATGAAGCATTAATGGTTGAAAATAAGGTTCCGGATTGGTTTATTAAAGCATGTAAGAAAATCAAATATCTATTCCCTAAGGCCCATGCGGTTGCATATTGCTTAATGGCTGTACGTATTGCTTGGTTTAAGTATTATTATCCACTTGAATATTATGCATCATATTTTACATGGAGAAGTGATGCTTATGATATTGATGCTATGCTACTTGGAGAAAAGGAATTAACAAAACGCTTTGTGGCTTTAAATCAAAGAATTGATAAAAATGAAAAGCTTTCTGTTAAAGAAAGTGCATTACATACATTTTATGAAATTGCTATTGAAATGTATAAAAGAGGGATTTCTTTTTCTAATATTAATCTTGATAAATCAAATGACGTTGAATTTGTTGTAGATAAAGAAAACAACCAAATTATTCCACCATTTAAGGTTTGTGATGGTATTGGAAGTAACGCAGCAAGTAGTGTAGTTGAAGCTCGTAAAAATGGTCCATTTGTTTCAAAACAGGATTTAAGAGAAAGAACAAAACTTAATGATACAAATATTAAGCTACTTGAAAAAATAGGAGCAATTGATTTAAATGAAACAGATCAATTGACATTATTCTAATATGAAGCTATTAGTAATATTATTAACTAATGATGATAGTAGCAAGATGAAATCCTATGTCAATAAATGTCCATCTTATATGTTTAAAATATTTGATGAACCATTAATTTCCTATACTAAGGATATTTATAAGGATATTGCTACTAAAATATTAGTTATTAATGAAAATGAAGTCTCTTTAATAAAAAATGATATTAAAGAATATGATAATGTTTTAATATCTTATGCTAATATGCCTTTATTATTAAAGGAATCAGTTAATAAAATGCTAAGCATTCATATAAAAAATAATAATGATGTTACACATAGTGATAATTTATTTATAATAAATTCAATAACCTTCTTAACTTTTCTATCAAAAAATTGTATTATTAATATAAGCAAGATACTAAAGGAGTGTGAGCATCAAGAATTTATAAAGCTTAATAGTCGTGAAACTAAAATTATTGATACTAGATTTAAATTGCAAGAGGCAACAAAAATTATTCAAAAGCGAATAAATAAAAAGCATCTTGATAATGGAGTAAGTATTGTTGATATTGCTACAACCTATATAGGTAAGGATGTTTTAATAGGCAATGATACAACTATTTACCCAAACACTTATATTTTAGGTAAAAGTATTATTGGAGTTGACTGTGAAATTGGCCCTAATGCTTATATCTATAATGGATTTATTGATAATAAGGAAAAATTAATAAATGTTTCTTATAATCAAAAAAATAGCAAAAATAAATAATAAGGGAGAAAAAAAATGCTAGAACGTTTAAAATTAGTTAGTTTAACAGCGAATAAAGAATTAACAGAACAAATTGCAAAAGACTTAGGAGTTGAAGTAATGGACTCAGTAGTTACTCACTTTGCTGATGGCGAAATCCTTTTTGAAGGAAAGCAATCATTTAGAGGAGATAACGTTTATATTATTCAATCAACTTGTGCTCCAGTTACTGAAAGATTAATGGAAGTATTAATATGCTGTGATGCTTTAAAAAGAGCTTCAGCTCGTTCAATTACTTGTATCATGCCTTATTTTGGCTATGCAAGACAAGATAGAAAAGCTAAAGCTAGACAACCAATTACTGCTAAATTAGTTGCTGATTTATTAACAACTGCTGGCTGTCAAAGAATTGTATGTACAGATTTACATGCTTCACAAATTCAAGGATTTTTCAATATTCCTGTTGATGACGTTTCTGCATTACCTATTTTCTATAAATATTTTAATGAATTAAATCTTGAAGATGTTGTATGTGTATCACCAGATCATGGTGGTGTTGTAAGAACATCAAAGCTTGCTGAAAAGCTAAATGCTCCAATAGCAATTATTGATAAGCGTAGACCTCGTCCAAATGAAGCAGAGGTATTTGCTATCGTTGGTGATGTAAAAGATAAAAATTGTATCATTGTTGATGATATTGTTGATACAGCTGGTACTTTATGTATTGCTGCTGAAAAGCTAAAATCACTTGGTGCAAAGCATGTTTATGCTGCTATTTCTCATGGTGTTTTATCAGGGCCAGCAATTGATAGAATTAATAATTCTTCTTTAGAAAAGCTTGTAATTACTGATACAATTCCACTTGATGAAAGTAAGAAGAGCGATAAGATTGAAGTATTATCAATGGCTGAATTATTCTCAAGAATTATTCTAGCATTAGAGCAAGGGAAATCATTATCAGCAGTTCATAAAAGCTTTGCTAATGAGCATTATAATAAAAATAAATAATTTTACTAAAATGGTGTTTAATAAACATCTTTTTATTTTTGAACAAAAGTAATACATATTTTTGGCTAATTTTGCCAATCATATTTTAACCTAAAAATAATTCTTGTTATAATAATATCAAGATTTTAAAGAAATTAAAAAATATAGAAAGGAATGTATTATGGGCAAGAAATTTAGATCTTTTTTAGCACTATCATTACTTATGTTAGGCTGTAATGCTAAAAAGGTTGATGCTTTAGAAACAACATCAAATAATGATAAAGTTTCATTTGTTAATAATAGTAATTTTAATGTTAATGATAGCTTGATAACATCGACTAATAATTCATCAGATACTTATGTATTAATAAGTAATGATAAAGCAAAATTAACTGATACCTTAGTAATTGAAGCTAAATTGAGTATTTCAAATACTAATGAGGGCGGTTTTGTTTTTGGTGTTAGCGATAATAAAAATGTTTTAGAAAATGGCTATTATGAATTAACATATAATTCTTCTTATTTTTCATTAAATAGTTATGTTATTGGTGGACTTGGTACAAATAATCATAATTATAATTTTACAAGTAATGAAGATATTAATATTAAGCTAGTATTAACGTCAACAAGTAAGATTATGCTTTATGCTAATGAAAAGCTAGTATATGATATTTTTGATTATCAATATCAAGGAGGTTATTTTGGCTTTATTAATAAAAAAGGAAAGGTTGATTTTGAAAATTATAATATTAAAATAAATCATGATGAAATGGCTCTTTCAAATATTGAAATACCAGAGCTTGATTTTATTTATATTCCATATCTTTATGGCTATGATTATCCTTTAAGAGATTATAAGGAGGTAACTGTTAATGTTACACCAAAAGTTGGCTATGAGGTGACTATTAATAATGAAAAAACTAATAGTAAAAAAATAAATTTAAACGAAAGCAATCAAATTGAAATTGTAGCTAGTAATGGGATAAATTCTACTACATATTTAGTTAATACTAGAATAGGCTATAATGATAGCTTTAGACCATATTATCATAAAAGCCCAGAAACAGGCTTTTGTAACGATCCAAATGGTTTAGTATATGATGAAAAAACAGGATTATATCATATGTTTTATCAATATACGAAAACATTAAATAGTGATGTTAAGGGTAATAAGAATGTTGAAGGTGATGGCTCAAGCGATAAATTTGTAAGGTATTGGGCTCATTGTATTTCAAAGGATTTAGTTAACTGGAAGGATATGCCTATAGCTTTAGCTCCTTATGATAAAGGAAATATATTTTCAGGAAGCTGTATTGTTGACACTAATAATGATTCAGGATTTTTTAATGATAATGATAAGGAAGGCTCACGCTTAATTGCTTTTTATACATGGTATGGTGAAAATTGGCATCATCCAATTAGTGCTTCATATTCTACTGACTGGGGAGTAACTTGGACAAATTATGGAATGGTTTTTGATGGCTCAAACGATATTTATGGCGATTTTAGAGACCCAAAAATAATATGGTTTGAGGATGAAACATTAGCAAATGGTGGAACATGGATGATGATATTTGGTGGTTGGACACAAATCCATATTTTTACATCATCAAATCTAAAGGACTGGACTTTTAATTCAAAATGTAAAGGCTTTGATGGTGAAGAATTTATCGGTGAATGCCCTGATCTTGCTAAAGTAAAATGTGATGATGGAACATATAAATATGTCTTAACATTAGCCGGTGAATATTACATTATTGGTGATATGAAAAAAGATAAAGATAATAAATATTATTTTGAAGCTTTAACACCAGCTCAATTATTATATAATTCTAAAATAATTGCTAATAAAACTTGGAATAAGGGTTGTCCATATGCGGGAGTTACTTTTAACCATGAGAAAAATAATAGAACAATTATGATGAGCTGGATGGTTGATTATTTATCAGATTATGTTGATGATAAATATTGGAATGGTTATTTTACAATTCCAGTTGAATTTTCTATTTCTAAATTAAATAATATGTATGTTTTAAAGAAAAAGCCAATTGCTGAAATTGAATCATTACATCAAGAAAAACTAATTGAAAAAGAAAATTATGAATTAACTCCAAGTTCTGAAAATATTTTAAAGGATTTAAGTGGTATTTGTTTAGATGTTGATTTAAAATTTACTTTAAAGGGCGCTAGTAAGGTTACTTTAACTTTATTAAAGTCCAATACAGATTACTATAAAGTTATTTATGACACTAAAAATGCTACATTAACAATTGATTATAAATCAACTGGAGCTAATTGTCCTTGGGAGGATTTCAATCCTAGTGGAAAAATTAAAGCGTCATTATTACCTAATAATAATCAAATATCTATAAGAGTATTATTAGATAGACTTGGAATAGATGCTTTTGCTAATGATGGAATACATGCTTTTTATTCATATTTTTGGCAAAAGGGCGCTAGTGAGATGGAACTATCTGTTGAGGGAGGAAATATAATTATTGATAGCCTTTCTATTTATAAAATGGGAGGAATTAACTAATGAAAAAAGTAAATTTATTATTAATAGCTTTATTTAGTGTTTCAATATTAGGTTGTAAAAATAATCAAAATAGTAATACTAATTCATCTGTTTCTTCTATTGAAGAAATTAGCTCAAGTGAACAAGTAAAGGAATTAAGAACAATTAATATTACAAGCTATGAGCATGGAAGCATTAAAGCAAATAAAACTAAAGCCTATGAAGGTGAAGAAATTGTATTAACTATTACTTGCGATGAAGGCTATGAATTATTAAGTGGTAACTTAAAATATAATGATACTATAATTAACGATAATAAGTTTATTATGATAGATGAAGATGTTACTATATTTGCAACATTTACTAAAATACCTTATACATACCCTAAAACTAATATGATAGTAAAAAGTAAGGTAAACGAAAAAGAAGCTATTGCTTATTATGAGGCTAAGTATATTTTAGCTGGAATTGAATTTAAAATGACTGTTTTTGATGATGAAATCATTGAAGATGGCTATGATTTAACTAAAAGGGATAGTGTTGGTATACTTGTAAATAAAACCAATGAAACAAAGGGCTTAGCAAGTGGTGAAACTGTTAACTTTATTGGTACTAGTAATGGATATTATGAAATATCAAGAGCTAAAAGTAGAACTTCATTTTCAGAAAATGGTGATTTTGAAATGAATATTGCTCCTGGAAATAATTTCTATACAAGTTCTTATAAAACAATCCTTGATGATAAAAATGCTTATGTTGTAACTGTATATTTCGGCTATGATTTATTAAATACTACATATGAGGAAGGCTATAAAAACCTTACAATGTGTCCTTATTTAACAAATGCTAATAGTGATGGAATAAATAATCAATATGGTCAAAATGGTTATGGTTATCATTGCTTTTATAAAAATGCCAAAACATTTGCTTTAATTAACGATGATAATGCTTTTACAAAAAGGGCAACAGGAACAAATGAAGATATTTTAAATGAAGATTCACTACCTGATAATTACATTTTAGGTGCTAACTTTATAGGACCAGGCTGGTGGAATATGACATATGTTTGCTTAAATGAGGCTATATCACTTGAAAGCGTTGAATCTATTATTGTTCAAGTAAGATTTAATGAAGCAGTTGCTGGAGATTGGTTTAGACTTGGAGCTACAACAGATGATGGAACATTCTATGATGCATTTGGCAAGAGTAGTAGTGAAGAATATAGCTATAGCGTTAGTGAAAATATTAAAGAAACTGCAGATTATAATTGGAAAACTGGGCAATGGGGTGGATGGGATCCATCTTGGGACAGCAAAATTGCTCCAACTTATTATGTTGAAGTGCCTCTTTATAATATGTTTGCTAGATTTAGTAATGAAGATGGAACTTCATTAAATGATGCTAAAAATAACAATAAAAAGCTTTCTAAGCTTGGTGTATATTTAACAGCTAATGCAAATTATAACCTTTCAGTGGGTAATACTTATGTTAGAAAAAATGGAAAGGTAAAGCAAATAAGCAATGCTATGAATTATTCAAGTACTAAAGAAGAAGGTAAGAATTATTGCTATGCCATAAAGCTTGATAGTGCTTTGCCACAACCAACAACCCTTGAACTAAAGGTATATTCAAAAAGAAACGATGCATAAAGCATCGTTTTTAATTAAACTAATTAAAAATAATGCTATATTCTTTAATTTTAATATGTTAATATTAAAAAGCAATTAAAAGGAATAGGATAGTATATGAAAAACAAGTATCAAAAGACAATTAATGCAAGCTTTGTTGGCTATATCGTTCAAGCAATAGTAAATACATTTGTACCATTACTATTTGTAACCTTTCAAAAGGATTATAATATTCCAATTGAAAAGATTACTTTATTAATAACAATAAATTATGTTTTGCAATTATTAATAGATTTGGCTTCTACATTTTTAGTAGATAAAATTGGCTATCGTATTTGTGTGGTAACAGCTCATTTGTTTGCTTTTTTAGGCTTAATTAGCTTATCATTTTTACCAGAATTATTTACTGATCCTTTTATAGGACTTGTAATATCTATATTACTTTATGCAGTTGGTGGTGGATTAATTGAGGTTGTAGTTAGTCCAATTGTTGAATCCTGCCCTAGTGATCATAAAGAAAAAACAATGAGTATACTTCACTCATTTTATTGTTGGGGATGTGTTATAGTCATAGTCCTTTCAGCTTTATTTTTCTTTATATTTGGAATAAATAATTGGAAAATATTAGCAATTTTTTGGTCTTTGATACCTCTTGTGAATGGAATTATCTTCTTATTTGTTCCTCTTTTAAATGTTATTGAAGATGGCAAAAAGGGCTTAAGCATTAAAGAACTTTTTAAAAATAAAACATTTTTGTTTTTCTTTGTGGTTATTATTTGTGCTGGTGCAAGTGAAGCTGCTATTGCTCAATGGTCTTCAGCCTTTGTTGAAAGTAGTTTAAAGCTTAAAAAAGAAATTGGCGATTTAGTAGGACCTGCGATTTTTGGAGTAATGATGGGTTCATGTAGGTTCTTTTTTGGAAAAGCAAATAAAAAATTGGATTTAAATAAAGCAATGATGATAAGTGGAATAATCTGTGTTATTTCTTACTTAACAATAGTTTTATTTAAAAATCCAATAATTTCTTTAATTGGTATGGCTTTTTCTGGAATAGGCGTTGCTTTATTATGGCCAGGATCCTATAGTTCAGCTTCAGCATCTATTAAAAGAGGTGGAAACGTTATGTTTGCTCTTTTAGCATTAGGTGGAGATATGGGTTGTATATTAGGTCCAACAATTGTTGGCTTTGTTTCAAGTTCATTTAATAACAATATGAAAATAGGCATTTTAGTTGCTACAATCTTTCCATTGATACTAGCTATATTAATGATAGTTAAAGCATTAAAAAAGAAAAAAGAAGAAATAAAGGAAATTTAAAAATATTAAATTGATAATAAAACAACACCAATAGCCCCAAATAATACACCAAGTAGTTTCCACCATTGCATTTTTTCTTTAAACACAATAAAAGAAAAAATAGTAACAAAGGAAAGACCACCAACACCTAATACAGGATAAATAAGGCTTGGAGATAAAGAAGTAGTAGCTAGTAAAATAATAAATAAATTTAATAATGTATTAGAAAAACCTGCACAAGTTGGAATCCAACCGACTTGTTTTAATAATTGCTTTGAATTTGCTTTATCGCTTTTAAGGTATATAATTAGAAAAAATATTGTATTAATTACCATAGCAAAAAACATCATCATGCTTCCATGATTCCCTTCAAAATTAATCTGTTGAGTTTTTTGAACAATTGAGCATCCAGCATTACCTAAAAAAGCAAGTGATACATAAAATAACCATTTAAAAGAGATAGATTTGTCTCTATGATCTTTAGAATACAAACAAAGGAATAATGATAGAGCAACAAACAATAAGCCAATAATTACAAGAATAGTTATACTAGAGCCCCAAAAAATAAACCCCCAAATGGCTGTTATGATAAGAGAAAAAGAAATAATAAGGGATGTTAGAGTTGCTGAACCATATTTTAATGCATATATAGTTCCTATAATTCCAAATATATAGCAGATTCCAAATACTAATGAATAAATTAATACATTAGTATCAAATGAAAAATGAAAGGTGTAGATTAATCCCCAGCCAATATTTGCACTAATTGATAACAATAAATTATAAAGATAAATTTCATCTTTATCACTTTTAACTTTTCTATTGAAAAGCTTGCCAAATATATTAAATGTTGAGTTAAGTAATGTGGCTAAAATCAAATAAACATATGGCATATAATAAATACTCCTTTAAAAGATTGAACAATACTATTATTAAACACTTAACAATTATAACAAAACTAAATATAAATAAGTATTATTATTTTATAAATGAAGAATTTTATAGCATAGTTATAATGTTTTATCTTTTTTTTGTGAATATAGCAAAAAGTTTGCTAGTTATGTAAAATCAGTATTCAACAAATATCGAAATATATAGATCTCTTAAATAGAATGTAACACGTGTTACAATTTATTTAAGCAAATGTTACATTCTATATAATAGTAGCACTAGAAATAGTGCTTTTTCTTATATATTTGAAAAATTAAAATATGCAAAATAATTAAATTTTCCAATTTCATTTACTTTTAAACTTTAAATTTTTAGAATAAAAGTTAGAAAGTAAAGCTAATTATAATGACTAGGCAATTTTTGTATATCATTTTATATTTTTAAAAAGCATATGATTTACATATAAAAGTAATTGACAAATATTTTTATTTTGTAATTTTTTCCATATGCTTTTTATGTTATAATTAAACAAATGGGTAGGTGATTTTAAAATGAACAAACAGCTAATAATCAAAATAAAAGAAGCTTTATTTTCTGTATTACCTGTAGCATTAATTGTCATTTTAATTAATTTTACTCCTTTAGTTGATTTTTCAACAAAAGAGATAATATTATTTACAATTAGTGCATTATTTTTGATTTTAGGTATTGGATTATTCAATTTAGGAGCCGATTTAGCTATGACGCCAATGGGAGAACAAGTTGGAGCTGGCTTAACAAAATCTAGAAGTATAAAAATTTTATTAATCGTCTGTTTTGCTTTAGGAGTGTTTATAACGATAGCAGAACCAGATTTATCAGTTTTAGCTTCGCAAGTAAAAGGATTTATAAACGGAACATTATTAATAGTAATGGTTGGGTTAGGTGTTGGATTGTTTTTAGTAATATCCGTTTTAAAAATAGTATTTAATCGTTCATTATCTAGTTTATTAATGTTTTTCTATATGGTTTTATTTTCATTAGTATCATTAGTTGTTGTTAATGAAAATAGTGATTTTTTACCTTTAGCATTTGATAGTGGTGGTGTTACAACTGGTCCTATTACTGTACCTTTTATTATGGCACTTGGCGTTGGTATTGCTTCAACTATTGGTGGAAGAAACTCTAATGAAAATAGCTTTGGTTTAGTGGCACTTTGCTCAATTGGACCAATTCTAGCAGTATTGATTTTAGGTGTTTCTTTAACTGGTGATATAAATTTACCAACTCCTGATTATTCACTATCTGATAACTTATTTAAAACAATTCTATCAACAACATGGAGTGTTACAAAGGAAGTAACATTAGCTTTAGGGTTAGTAGTATTGTTCTTCTTTATAATTAATTTTATATTTTTAAAATTGCCAAAGAAAAAATTAATTCAAATTGTTATAGGCGTTTTATTTACTTATGTAGGATTAATAATATTTTTAACATCAGTAAGCGTTGGCTTTATGCCAATTGGTTACAAAATGGGAGCTGAACTTGCTAAAAATAATAATGTAATTACTATTATATTTGGCTTTGTATTAGGTTTAGTTGTAGTCCTTGCTGAGCCTGCAGTGCACGTGTTAAATAAACAAGTTGAAGAAATAACAGATGGCATGATAAGTAAAAAATCTATGCTTATAGCTTTATCAGTAGGTGTTGGTATTTCAATTGGTTTATCGATGATAAGAATTATATTTAAATTTTCTATAATGTATTATTTAATTCCAGGCTATATTATATCTTTAGGATTATCATTCTTTGTTCCAAAAGTATATACAGCAATTGCTTTTGATAGTGGTGGAGTTGCTAGTGGTCCATTAACATCAAGCTTTATACTACCATTTGCCATTGGAATATGTACAGCTTTAAATGGTAATATTCTAAGTGATGCTTTTGGAATTGTAGCTATGGTTGCTATGACACCATTAATTACAATTCAATTATTAGGCTTTAAAGCAGTAGTAACTAAGTCTATGAAGGAAAAGATTGCAATGAAGAAAATTTTACGTGCTGATGATGATCAAATCATCGACTTTATGTAGGAGGACTTTATATGGCTAAGGAAAATAAAAAAGTAGTAAATGGTAATGATTTTAAAAGCTTAAAGGTCTTATTTACAATAGTAAATAGAAGTAAGGCTACATATTATGTTGATTTACTTGAACAATTTGAAATCAATATGCAAATGGTGCTTTATGGTATAGGTACTGCAAATAGTGAAATAAGAGATTATTTGAAACTAAATGAAGTTGAAAAGGCAGTTATTATTTCAATAGTTCGTGAAGACAAGGTTAAAGATATTTGTAACACCTTAACTGAAAAATTTAGCAAAATTAAAGATGGAAAAGGAATAGCTTATACTATACCAGTTAAAAGTATAATAGGTGTTTCTATTTATCAGTTTTTAAGTAATAATAAGACAAAGTGAGGAGAATAATATGGAAAATAATTGTGAAGTAATTTTAGCTATAATAAATAATGGCTTTTCAGAGGTAGCTATGGATGCAGCAAAGCAATTTGGTGCTCGTGGTGGTACTATTATTCATGGACGTGGTACAGCAAGTAAAGAAGCAGAAAAATTCTTTAATATTTCAATTCAACCAGAAAAGGAAATAGTAATGATACTTATTCCAACTTCTATTAAAGAAAATGTTTTAAGAGGCTTATATACAGCAATTGGTTCACATACCCAAGCTCAAGGAATTGTATTTTCACTTCCTGTTAGTGAAACAGTTGGCTTAAATCTTACTAGTTCTAAAGAAAATGTCAATAATTAATGCTAAAGAAACAACCTTTGAATTATTTTATAATGAAAAAAGAGGTAATACAGACTTATCAGTTTATGAATATGGCTGGGAAAGATGTTGTAATGATAAATTTGTAGGTCCGCAAAAAAGAGAGTATTACTTAATTCATTATATAAGTAAAGGAAAAGGAATATATTCAATAGATAATAAAACCTTTGAATTATCGCAAGGTGATTTATTCTTAATAGTACCAAATAAGGAGCATTTTTATAAAGCAGATTCAAATGAACCATGGGAGTATTATTGGATAGGCTTCCATGGCCTTGAGGTAGAAAAAATGCTAAAAGAAGCCAAATTGCTTGATGGAAAATATACATTTCATCCATCTAAAAGCGTAGAGGAAATTTTTAAGGAAATAAGAAAACTAAACGATAGAAACTTAAAGAGTAAATATTTAGTATTATCAAGATTGTATGAATTATTTGCAACACTTCTTGAGGATGCGATGGTTCAAGAAGAAGTAGATGATGAAAATAAAGATTTAGTTTCTAAAATAATGAAATATATTTTAGATAACTATTCAAGTAAATTAAAAATTGAAGACATAGCTAAAAAGTTTGGTATATCAAGATCATATATGTTTCGTTTGTTTAAAGAAAAGCTTAATCTATCAATTAGCGATTACATTTTAAATGTTAGATTAACAAAAGCTTGCCTTCTTTTAAAAAATCCCCAGCTAAAAAATAATCAAATAACAAGCTTGTGTGGATTCTCAGATTATGGAAATTTTTTAAAAACATTTAAGAAAAAGTATGGAGTTTCTCCACGTCAATATCGAAAAGATCCATTTGTTACAACAGAATAAAATGTGCAACAATTTACCTATTTTTTGAAACAAAAGTAGGTTGTATATTGCACATTTTTTCTTTATAATTTTTTTGACAAACAAATAAGGAGAAAGAAATAATATGTTTAAAATTACTTTTTTAGGGGCTGGAAGTACTATTTTTGCCAAAAATGTTTTAGGAGATTGTATATTAACACCATCATTAAATGAATTTGAAATTTATTTATATGATATTGATGATATTCGTTTAAATGATTCGTATAATATGCTAACTAATATTAATAAAAAATATAATGGTAAAGCAATAATTTATAAAACATTAAATCGAAAAGAAGCATTAAAGGATGCTATGTTTGTTGTTAATGCTATTCAGGTTGGCGGTTATAAGCCATGTACTGTAACTGATTTTGAAATTCCTAAAAAATATAAGCTTAGACAAACCATTGCTGATACTTTAGGAATTGGTGGCATCTTTAGAGCAATAAGAACTATACCAGTTCTTGAAGAAATATTTAAAGACATGAAAGAATTATGCCCTAAGGCAATGTTCCTTAACTATGTTAACCCAATGGCTATTATTACAGGCTACATTCAAAAATACTTATGGCCAAATACAATTGGACTTTGTCATTCAGTACAATGCTGTGTAGAAGGCTTATTTAAATCACTAGGAATGGATGATTTAATCAATAAATGTAAATGGGAAATAGCTGGAATTAATCACCAAGCATGGCTTTTAAAAATAACTGATCTTAATGATGTTGACTTATATCCTGAAATTAAAAGACGTAGCTTATCAAATGAATATAAAGATAAGATTAATTGGGATTTAGTACGTCATGATATGATGCATCGCTTTGGCTATTATATTACTGAAAGTAGTGAGCATACATCAGAATATACTCCTTGGTATATAAAGGATAGATATCCAGAATTAATTAGTAAATATAATATCCCACTAGATGAATATCCACGTCGTTGTGAAAAGCAAATTAAAGAATGGAATGAAATGCGAAGTAAATTGACTTCAAATGAAATTGAACATGTAAAAAGTAAAGAATTTGCTTCAGGAATAATAGATGCAGTTATTAATAACGTTCCTTATGTTGTCCATGGTAATGTATTAAACAAAAATTATATAACTAATTTGCCAAATGATGCTTGCGTTGAAGTTAAATGCTTAATTGATAGAGAAGGAATTCATCCAACATTTGTAGGTGATTTACCAGAGCAATGTGCAGCTATTAATAGAACAAATATAAACGTTCAAAATATGACTATAAAAGCTATTAAAGAAAGAAAAAAGAACTTAGTTTATATGGCGGCTTATTTAGATCCACATACACAAGCTGAATTATCACTTGATGATATTAAAGCTTTATGTGATGACTTATTTGAAGCTCATAAGGATTGGATTGATAAATATGAATAAAGTAATAATTGATACAGATATCGGTGATGATATTGATGATATATATGCTTTAGTATTAGCATTAAAACTAAATATTGATATTAAGCTTATTATGGTAACTACTAATAATACTAAATATAAAGCCACCTTGGTTGCTAAAATATTAACATTACTTGATAAAACAAATATTCCTATTTTTATTGGTAAAGAAAATGATTGCAAGCTAAAAGCACAAGATAGATGGATTAATAATTTTCCTTTAGATGATTATAAAGGTAAAATAATTACATCGTATAAGGAAATAAACGATTTATTGATTGAAAATAATTATTTATATTTTGGCTTTGGTCCCATGGTTGAATTATCAAATTTATTAGATATTTATCCAAATATAAAAAATAAAATAAAAGTTATAGCAATGGGTGGTGCAATTAATAGAGGCTATATAAATCAAAGTGAAGCTGATGTTGAATATAATGTAATTATGGGAATTAAAGAATATGAAAATGTCATTAAAAATGTTGATTTTACTTTAGTACCTTTAGATGTATGCCGCGATATTATAATTAAAAAGCCATTATATTTAAAGCTAAGGGAAAGTAATAATATAGCATGTAAGCTTATTATGGAAAATTATAAGGTATGGCTAGATGATTATGTTGGTGGCGCAATAAAGTTTGATATTAATGAATCAACCTCTATTCTTTATGATTTGGCTCCTTTAATGTATTACTTAAACGAAAGTAACTATAAAAAGGAAGAAATATACATAGCAATTGATAATAAAGGTAAAATGATACAAGGTAATATTAAAATAAAAGCATTGTTAGATGTTAAAAATCAAGAAGAAATGTTAAAACAGGTAGTTAATTACTATAATTCATAATGAAAAGATTTTTTAAAGCAATAAAGACACAATGGATTTTATATTTAATATTACTACCTAGTTTAATTTATTTAGCTATATTTTGTTACGCACCTATGTTTGGTATAGTAATTGCTTTTAAAGATTATGTTCCAAGCCTTGGAATATTTAAAAGCCCAAATGTTGGTTTTGCTAAATTTGAAATGTTCTTTAGCTCTTATTATTTTAAAGACATTTTAATTAATACCTTAGCTTTAAGTGTTATTTCTTTAATTGTAAATACGCCACTTCCTATTATTTTAGCCTTATTAATCAACGAGGTTCAAAATAAAAAATTTAAAAAATTTATCCAAACAATTTCGTATGCGCCTTATTTTATTTCCTTAGTTGTATTAGTTGGAATGTTCAATATGTTTTTAAAAACTGATGGTGGAATGATAAATAAAATTCTTAATTTATTTAATATTCCAAGTGTTGATTTTTTAGGAAACGAAAAATATTTTAGAGCTATATATGTAATATCAGGCTTATGGCAAGGAATAGGCTGGTGGTCAATTATTTATGTTGGAGCTTTATCAAATGTTGATAAATCCTTACATGAAGCTGCCTCAATTGATGGCGCTAGTCGTTTTCAAAGAATTATCCATATTAATTTACCATACTTAAAGCCTTTAATAGTAATTACCTTTATTATGGCTGTTGGCTCATTAATGAGTGTTGGCTTTGAAAAAGTTTATTTAATGCAAAATGCCTCAAATAGAGAGGTTAGTGAAATAATTGCAACCTATGCTTATACAGTCGCTTTTAAAAACACTAAAGATTTTGGCTTTGGTAGTGCAATTGGTTTATTTAATTCTGTCATTAACTCATTTTTATTAATAATTGCTAACTTTATTTCTAAAAAAGTTAATAATGAATCTTTATTTTAAAGGAGGGATAATTGATGCTATTTACAGATAAAAAAGATAAATTCTTTAATTTTATGATTTATTTTTTATTAGTATTATTTGCTTTAACTATTATTATTCCACTTCTTTATGTATTAGCAAATTCACTTAGTAATTACATTGATGTTTATAATGGCAATGTCTTTTTAATACCACGACATATTGATTTTGAAGTATACAAAATAGTGTTATCAAATGATTATATTTTAAAAGGATATAGAAACACTATTATTTATACAATACTTGGAACGATTATTAGTTTAGTTTTAACATTTTCAGCAGCATATCCTTTATCAAGAAAAGATTTTAAATACAAAAAAGCAATAATGATTATATTTTTATTTACAATGTTTTTCCAAGGTGGAATGATTCCAACATATATAATTGTCGATAGTATTGGTATAAAAGATACAATATGGGGTTTTATATTACCAGGTGCTTTAAGCGTTTGGAATGTTATTGTAACAAAAACATATTTACAATCTTCAATTCCTTTTGAAATGTATGAGGCAGCTAAAATTGATGGAGCAAATGATTTTAAAATATTAATTAGAATTGTTTTACCACTTTGTAAATCAATAGTTGCTATTATGGCTTTGTTTTATGCTGTTGGTTATTGGAATTCATACTTTAATTCATTACTTTATTTAAATGATTCTAATCTCTTCCCACTTCAAAGAATCTTAAGTGACATTATTATTGCTTCAGATACATCAAGTATGACAGGAGCTAGTGGAAGTTTAAAAGATCAAGGAAAAATGGTTGAATCAATTAAGTACGTTACGATTGTTATTTCAAGTGCTCCAATTTTATTACTTTATCCTTTTGTAGCTAAATACTTTGAAAAGGGTGTAATGATTGGTAGCATTAAAGAATAGGAGGATAAAAAATGAAAGAAAAACTATTATTATTAGCTATGCTTATGCCTTTAACTTTACTAAATGGTTGTAATAATAAGGTGTCTTATGATCCAAATAATTTTTTAGAAACAGGTGATAAAATTGTTAAAGACAAGATAACTTTAAGATTTTTTGCCCCTCTTCATTCATTGCATACAA
>CAKPZU010000011.1 GCA_934215405.1 uncultured Bacilli bacterium
ACACAAGTAGATGAAAGACTAGCTAAGGTTGGTCAAAATCTTAAAAAATTTATTTCTGAATCTAAGTATAAAACACAGGTTTCTTTCGCATTGGATGGGATGGGTCAAGACCCTTCTGTAATCCGTAGATGGATTAAACATGGTGTTAATAGTTTATCTACTATTATGTATATTGCTCAAGTTTTAGAAATAGATTTTATGGAGCTTCTTAAATAAGGTGCTTCTTTTTTTTTTGCCTAAATTTGGCTTAGGCACCTTGATATATATATTTCAATATAAGGTAACAAACTCATCGATAATTAGTAGTGCAAGTAGCGTCCTATGAAGGACTCCAATTTCAAACTAAAATGTAGGTGTAAGAGTTAATAATTCGCCGATTTGATGTGAAGAAAGAGGTAGTGCAAATGGCGTCATATCGTGATGAATTATTGCTTGATAAACTATAAGTGAAATTGGAGGACAAGACAATGAAAAATGAATTTGAAAAGTATTATATGGTAATCGCTAAATGTGGACATGTAGGTAGAAAAAAATATATTCCAGTAAAATTTGCAGTAGTAGCTGAATCAGGTAAAGAAGCAGCTAAAAAGGTAAGACAATTTCCAAGAGTTAAACACGACCATAAGGATGCAATTCTAGATGTAAGATGCATTACATTAGAAGAGTTCTTAGAAATAAAAGAGATCAATGATAATGATTCTTATTTAAAATGTCATTCAAGACAAGAACAAAATCTAATAGTTAATCTAGCAGAAAGAATGGTAGCTGATCTACATAATGTAAAACAAGCATTTGATAAACAAGCAAGAAAAGATATAGTTGCTTATAAATTAAGAAAATTCAAAATCTTAGAAGAATCTTCAAAGAAGGAGGATTACTGCTATGCGTATTAATTCTATTAAATATAATAATTCACATGTTGATGGACCTGGAATTAGAACTGTACTATTTATGCAAGGATGCAATATCCATTGTAAAGGATGTCAAAATAAATCCACATGGGACATCAATAAAGGCAAAGAAGTAAGTATTGATGACTTAGTAAATGAATTAAAGCAAAAAGTATTTAATAAGAAAATAACTATTTCTGGAGGTGAACCATTGGTTCAAAAAGATGAATTAGTAAAACTTATTGACAGACTTGCTGAAGAAGACTTTGATATAACTTTGTATACAGGACATACAAGAGATGAGGTTCCTTCCGAAATTATTCTAAAGCTTAAATATTTAAAGACTGGTAATTTTATTCAAGAATTAAAAACAACAATTAAACCTTTTATAGGTTCAGAAAATCAAATCTTTGAGGAGGTACCTAAGGATGAAACAACTAAATAATGATAATGCTGCTAATAGAACTAGTTATGTTGGATACGTATATAACGTAGGTGAAAAAGAATATAAAAACAAGATATTAAATAGCCTTCCAAAAGAGTGGGCAGATTTACATAGAACTGGTGCAATTCATATTCATGATTTGGATGCTTATGATTTAACTTATAATTGCTTAACATTTGATATCATCAATAATTTCCCATATGATGAATTCAAGATATTTAGTGGACAAGGAAAAATCATTCATTTGTTTGAATTTATCAAAGATTTATTTACTAAACTAGGTAATGAACAATCTGGTGGTATGGCATTTGCTAATTTCGATAATGAAATAGCTGAAATCTTATCTACACTTGAAATTGATTATTTAAAGTATAAAGATTTAATTAGTGATTCAATTGCTGAATTAATATTATGGTGTAATGGGAATCACTCAAGAATGGGTCAAACTAGTTATTATGTGACTTTAAATATTGGCTTAGCAAGAAATGAATGTGCTAGATTTATTGCTCACGAAGTAATAGAAAGATTCTTAAAATTAGGTGATATGGTATTTAAACCAAATATCGTATTTAAAGTAGTTGATGGAATAAATAATAAACCAAATGATCCTAATTATGATCTACTTAAATTAGCTCTAAGTTGCTCGTCTAAAAAGATGATTCCTACTTATCTACTTTGTGATTGTAAAGGTGATAAAGAAACAAATCCTGAAAGATTATCAGTAGTGGGATGTAGGACTAGAGTTGTATCCGACCTTTATGGTGAAGATGGTGCAATGGGTAGAGGTAATATCACAAATATTTCTATTAATCTTCCTAGACTTGCTTTAGAGATTGATAAGAATAATAAAGAATTATCAATTGATGAAAAATTTGATCTTCTTAAATCAAAATGGGATGAAGTGGCGAGAGTTACAAAAGATATCTTACTTGATAGATATCATAAGGTTTGTAAAAGAACTCCTGATGATTTTCCAACTAATAGTAGCTATCATCTATGGTGCGAAGATTTTAAAGGAGATTTAGAAGAAGTATTCAAGCATGGAACTTTATCTTTAGGATTCATTGGTCTAAGTGAAGCAATTGAAGTTATAACAGGAACTAAATATTATTCTGATATGGATAATTATATTATGACTTTGGGCTTCGTAAAGCATATGAGAGATTATTGCGATTTTTTAAAGAATGAATACAAGCTTAATTTCTCATTACTTGCAACATCAGGCGAATTAATTAGTGGTAGATTCATTGATTTTGATAAAGAACTATATAAACCAGATGTTGATATTTTTACAAAAGGTTATTATACAAATTCATTCCATATAGATGTTGATTCAAGGCTACCTGGATATAAGAAGATTCAACTTGAAGGATTATTCCATGAAATATGTAATGGTGGATGTATTACATATATCGAACTTGGTGAAGCTCCACTAGGTAATGAAGAATCGCTAGAAGAATATATAAATATAGCAGTTGAAGCAGGTGTGCATTATCTAGGTTTCAATTTCCCTAAAGATGTATGTAATGATTGTGGAACAACTGGTGTATTTGATTTCTGTCCTAAATGTAAATCAAAGAATATAACTAGAATTAGAAGAGTGTCTGGCTATCTAGAAATCTTAGATGGTTTTACAAAAGGTAAAAAAGCTGAAGAGAAAAATAGGAGGAAGAATTAACGGATGATATATTATATTTCTGATACCCATTTTAATGACCAAAAGATATTTGATAAATGCAAGAGACCATTTGAATCACTTGATGAAATGAAAGAAACAATTATCAAAAAATGGAATAATAAAGTTAAAGATACAGACATTGTCTATGTTCTTGGTGATATTGGCAAAGATGATGATCCATCTACTATAGATATCTTTAAAAAATTAAAAGGTCATAAGAACCTTATTGTCGGAAATCATGACCATGATATGATAGATGCTATTAAGAAATCTAATGTATTTGAATCTATCAAGTTTATTGATCTAATTATTGATGGTGATTATAAAGTTTGTATTTGTCATTATCCACTAATGGATTGGATGGAATTTAATAGAGAAGGAATCTTAGTTTATGGGCATATTCATAATAAGACTCCAAAGAATGGATATGTATATAAAATGATGAAAGATTATTATAATAATCTGCAGCATATAATTGTGGCATAGATGTATGTGATTTTGAACCAAGAACACTAGATGAACTTATTCATCTAAAGGAGGTAAACAAGGATGAACCATATATCAATTGAGGGTATGGATGGAGTTGGTAAATCAACTACATGTAAATTATTAGCTGAAAAATTAGGATATATATTTGTTGAAAAACCATTGCATTATCTTCTTGATGATAGTGATGATGAAATAAAACAATATCAAAAAGTAGCTAAAAAAGTAAATGCTAATCCTAATAGAAATTTTACAGCTTGGTATTATGGATTAAATAATATTTATCTTTATGAAAAATTTAAAGATCAAAATATCGTAACTGATAGGCATATTGTCTCTAATTATTGTTGGAGCGGTGCTGATTACAATAAAGATATTTATAATTTAATCTTAAAGAAAATTGGTAAGCCAAAATTAACAGTTATTTTATATGCTACACCTGAATCAATTCTTTCTCGTTTAAAGGAAAGAGATATTAATGATTCTGATATTGCTAAAGTATCTAAAAGTGAAAAGGCATACGAGAGAATGATATATTTTTGTGAAGCCAAAAAATTTGAATATATTGTTATCGATACATCAAATAAGACTCCAGAAGAAACTGTTGATTTAATAATAAAAAGAATTGAGGGGATTAAATAAAATGAATGTTGACAATTTAAGACTTGCAAAAGATATGAAATATGAAGCTTTGTATTGGACTTTAGGTTTTGAAGAGTTAGAAAAGAATACTTTTTCTAAACAGTATAACAATTTAACAATAAAGATTAATTCAGAGCTTGGATTAGTTGATTTTAATAATAAGTTATCTATTGTAAATGGTGATAGTTTTAAATTAGATACACATAAATCATTCGTAATCCTAGAGTGCATTGATAAGTTACTATCTATGGATTATTCAATATCTGAAATCATCTTAGATTTAGATAATGAATATGATATTTATTGTAAAGATTTATATATTAAATGTTTTGAATGGAATCATGAAGAAGATGATAATGTTGAATTTGTAAAAGATACATTTAAATCCATTACATATTCATCTAGATTATATAGTGGAGTAATTGAAAGAAGAACATCTATAAAATTAGCTGATGGCTCTAAATATGATTTAGGAATATTTGAAAATGATATTAAACAAGATAAGTATATTTTATCTAAATCACAAAACATTGAATCAAAAGATTTTGTAATCAAATCAGGGATTGTGACTAAATATTTAGGAAGTAATGGAATTGTAGTAGTTCCTGAAGGTGTAAGAAAATTAGCTTCTTGTCTATTTTGGGATAATCAAACAATAAAAGAAGTAAGACTTCCAAATTCACTTATTAGTATTAGTGGAGATACTTTCTATAATTCTTCTAATTTAGAAAAAGTTAATATTCCAGTTAATTGTAAGTCTATGGGCAATAATCCTTTTGCAGGATGCCCTAAAATTAAAATTACTAATAATTCACCATATTTTAATTTAGTTGATGGTGTTTTATATAATAGAGATTTTACAAGACTTATTTATTATCCTATTTCTAAAAAAAATGATAGATATGAAATAAAAGAAGGATGTAGAATCTTAGGAAAGCATTCATTTTATCTATGCGATAACCTTAAAGAAGTAGTTATTCCATCATCAATCATTAAATTAGAAAACAATCCATTCTCTGGATGTAATCAAATTACATTAAATAATAAGTCACCATATTATCATGTGGAGGACTCAGTTATTTATGATAGAGATTATTCATCAGTAATTGGATGCTTAAATTCTATTGATACTGATTGTTTAGTTTTAAAAGATGTTAAAAGAATATGCAGGAATTCTTTTTGGAATTGTAAAGGTATTAGAAAGATTGTATTTCCTAAAACATTAGAAGATATTGGATATAACCCATTTGTTAGTTGTTCTAATATTGAATTCGAATCTAATAGTGATAAATATATTGTTTACAACAATGCATTATTTACAGCTGATAAATCTAAATTAGTATGTTATCCAGCTAAAAATGCTAAAGGCGAAATACATCTTCCTGATGAAACAATAACATTAGAACGTGGTGCATTTTCAGGTTGTGATAAATTAACTGATATCCATCTGCATAATGTTTCTATAATATCTAAAACTTGTTTTACAAATTGTAATTCATTAACTAGTGTATATTGCTCTGATTTAGTTACTTATATTGGAGAATGGGCATTTGCACATTGTGCTAATTTAAAAAAATTATTAGTTTATAAAAATTGTTTTATAGATAATAACGCTACATTAAATAGTCCAGTTAAGATTAATAAAAGAGAAGAATTATCTAATTACATTATAGAATCAGATAATTTATATACTTTAAAATCAATGACAAAATCATATAAGGTAAAAGTTAAATCGATCTTAATTGATCCACCATATAATTCACATATTGATTATATTGGTTATCAAGATGCATTTGATGGTTCCTATAATAACTTTATGCTTTCTAGAATAAAATTAGCATTTGAATTATTATCAAATGATGGATTCTTAGTAATTAATATTGATGAAGGTGAAGTAGAGAATTTAGCTAAGTTATGTAAGGGCCTATTTTATAAAATTAAAGTCTGTAAATGGGAAAAACTTCATCCATATTTTGATAATAATAGAAATGTCAATCCTAATAAGAAGGTTGTAAAATACGAATACATTATTATTTGCTTTAAATCTAAAGAATCTAAGTTAAATTTTTTGAAGCAACCATACTTGGAAGGAGACGTTCTAAAAGAAAAAGAAGCTAAGGTTCCTAATATATTTAGATTCTTTGGAACTAATTCATCTGCAAAAGACGAAATTGCAGCTATATTTGGAGATAGAACTTATTTTCAAACACCTAAACCTTTAAAGTTGTTAAAAGAACTTGTAAGAGCAACAACCAATAAAGATTCTATTGTTTTAGATTTCTTTGCTGGCTCAGGCACAACAGGCCATGCAGTTATAGATTTAAATAAAGAAGATGGCGGAAATAGGAAATATATTCTTATTTCTAACAGCGAATCTAATATCTGCAAAGATGTTACTTTAAAAAGAATTAAGATGTGTGATGATAAAGCTATATTTATAGATTAATAATTTTAGATTAAATATTATAAAATACCACCAAGAAATCTTACCAAAAGTATCGAAATTTTAGTCAAAATATGATATACTTTTGGTATCTTTGGAAGGTGGTGTTTTTAGTGAATAAAGAACTATTACTTGAAATCATAAATAATAATGACGAAAGAGAATGGGTAGAATTTAAAACTAATTATCCATCAGAAAAACACGCCCAAGATATTGGCGAATATATATCAGCATTATCTAATTCAGCAACGCTTCATAAACAAAATTATGCTTATTTAATTTGGGGCGTTGAAAATAATACAAGAAAGATAATAGGAACTGATTTTAAATATGATTTAGATATTAATGGTTCAGAAGTATTTAAGCATTATCTAGCTAGAAATCTTGAACCACGTATAGCTTTTAAATTTGAAGATGTATATTTTGATGATAAAAGACTAGTGGTTTTAACAATACCAGCTGCTAAAGAAGTTATAACGGAATTTAACCATGAAAGATTTATAAGAATTGGTTCTAGTAAAGAAAAACTAAAGAAGTTTCCAAAATATGAAGCTGAATTATGGGGCAAATTAAATGAAAGCAAATCATTGAAAAACATTAAATCCCCTGTCCAACATCTAACCTTTAGTTTATTTGAGATATATATGAAAGATTTTAATATTTCATATAATCCAGATAATTTCTTTGAAAACAATAAAATGCTAACTGATGATGGCAATTTCAATTATATTGCGTACATGTTTTCAGACCAATTTGATGTCTCATTTAAAATTAGCAAGTTTTCCGGTAACAACAAAATATCTGAATTTTTATCTAGGAAAGAGTTTGGTGGTGGATGCGTTTTAAGAATTATAGATAAAGTTGTTGATTATATGGAAGGAACAATAAATGTCGTTAGATCATATTTTGATCCAGGTAAAGCATCAAGAAGAGACGAATTTTTGTTTAATATTGATGCTGTAAGAGAAGCATATATTAATTCTATAATTCATAATGATTGGACTACAAAAACAGGGCCATCAATATTTTTGTTTAGTGACCATCTTGAAATTTTTTCTTACGGTAGCCCATTAAAGGTGCAAATAAAATCTGATTTCTTAAGAGGCAAATCAAGGCCTATTAATCCTGATTTAGCAAATATATTTATGAAATTTGATAAATATGAAGCAAGTGGTAAAGGCGTATCTACAATTTTAAAAGCATATAATGCTGATGTCTTCGAATTTGGTGAAAACAATGACAATTTTACGGTTTCATTACCATATAATAAAATGGCAATGGATGATAGTAGCACTACCCCAATAACTACCCCAATAACTACCCCAATTGGTGAAGAGGATATTAAGGAAAAAATAGTAGAATTATTGAGAACAAATAATACTATTTCAGCAACGGAGATTGCTAATATTATAGGGAATATTACTAGAGATGGTGTAAGGTATCATCTAAATAGATTAAAAATCGAAGGAAGAATTGAACATCACGGCACTTCCAAAACTGGGTATTGGGAAGTAAAAAAATAATACAATGTAAGCATCTATCAGTAATATGGTAGGTGCTTTTATTATGTATGTCACGTTTGTCACGCCAGTCACATGTTCCTTAGCATATATACCTATAAATATGGATTTAGATGGTGCACCTCAAATAGTAGAAGGTGCATTGTATCAAATAAGTAGTTTTATTACATAATAATGGAATTGGTCTGCTGCAATGTTATCAGGCTTTTTTAAATTTTTTAACTAGAAAGCGAAAGCTAGTTTTAAATATAAAGCAAACGTATTTACTCATATAAGCTAAAAATGTTGGTATATATATATTAATACAATGGAAAGGAAAACAAAATAGTATGCAACACCTCGGTTGTATGATACCAAATTGATTTGGTATCATACAAGTTCATCCCCCAATATATAACTCACCAATTTAAAGAATGATAGAACACATACAAAATTTACTAAAGAAGATTATATCTCTTTAGGCCTTTCTAATGACGAAGGATTTTTAACTAATGCAGGTGTTTTAATAGCAGATCAAAATACATATTTACATAATAGATTATTTTGTACTAGATGGAACGGATTAACTAAAACTGGCTTAGATGAAGCAAAAGACGATAGAGAAATTGAAGGAAGTATTGTTAATCAGTTAATAAGAGCTTTAGATTTCTTTGAAGCGAACACTCATAAAAGATGGCATAAAGAATCAACAGGAAGAGTGGAAGAACCTGATTATGATGTATTAGCCATTCAAGAGGCACTAGTTAATGCGATAATTCATCGTGATTATACAGAACTTGGTAGTGAAGTTTGTCTTGATATTTATGATGATAGGATTGAAATATCATCTCCGGGTATTGCTTATGATAATCAAAACATACCAAAGAATGTTGATTTTATAGTTAAATCAAAAAGAAGAAATCCAATCTTAGCTGATGTATTTTCAAGAATGCATTATATGGATAGAAGAGGATCTGGTTTAAAGAAAATAACTGATGAGACTGGAAGATTATTTAAAGATGAAAGTTACCATGTTGAATACTACAATAACAATGGATTCTTTATGGTAACAATTTACAATGCAAATTATGGTAAAGTCATAGATGAATCACAGATAAATCACAGAAGCACAGAAGAATCACAAAAGGGTAAAATTGAATTATCTACTCTTGCAATGTCTATTTTGAACGAAATAAAAGCTAACAATAGTATAAAAACTACTGAAATAGCAAACAGACTTAATATTGCTAGGGAAACTGTTTCCCGTAATATTGCTAAATTAAAAAAATGCGGTTATATTGCAAGAGTTGGTTCAGATAAATTTGGACACTGGGAAGTAAAAGAATAATAAAATGTAAGCATCTATCTAAAATATGGTAGATGCTTTAAATATATTGTAACATCTGTCACGCCAGTCACGTGTCACTAAGTGTATATACCAATAAATAATGGTTAGAGGGTGCGCTTTCGTCTATAGAGGGTGCATTGTATTAACAATACTTACCTTACACATATGAAAACAAAAGTTCTGATACACTAAAATTAGGACTTTTTTTGTTTTTAAGGTAAAATACGGCTTTTTAAACCGATTTCCTTCGACACTTTAGGATTTTTGCGTTTATAGTGCAGCACTCAAATGTATCAAAACAATAGTCATGACTAGGGTTTGCACTAAAAAAAATTATAAATGTACGGAGTCAAATTACCTAGAGTTAATGTAAGAGTGTAAAGAATTCATTATATAATCTAGTTCTTAATGTTGAATAAATAGTGACATTTATGGTGACAAAATTGGTGACAAATCGAGTTTAAAATATATTCTGTTTAATCTTTTTAGTTGTTTTAATTATTAGTGCTGCTAAAACAATACCTGTTGATTGGGATGGACAAAGATTTATAAGAGTAGGTTCAAGTAAAGAAAGATTATCGAAGTTTCCTGAAAGAGAAGTATATTTATTCAAAGTATTAAGGGAAGGTCTTCCAACGATAGAAAATACACCATCAAAATATCAAGATTTATCCTTTAATAAGTTATTTGGTTATTACGGCTCAAAAGGAATTGCTCTTAAAGAAGAAACATTTAAAAAGAATTTAGGATTATTAACAGATGATGGAAAGTATAACATTCAAGCACAACTATTATCTGATAATTCACAACTACCTTTAAGAGTTTCAATTTTTGATGGAGAAACAAAAGGATCAAATTTGTTTTCTGTTAGAGAGTTTGGTTTTAATTGTTTGCTTTATTCATTAGATGAATTATTGCGATATGGAGATGTATTAAATATTATTCAAGCTGATGAAAGAAACAGAATAGTCGAAAGAAAAGAAGTCTCGCTTTTTGAAAGCAAAGCATTTAATGAAGCTATTATTAATGCTGTTCTTCATAATAAATGGATTGAGGGAAACGAACCAATGATATCTGTTTTTTCTAATAGAATTGAAATATTATCAAGAGGAACCATTCCACCAGCACAAACCATTGAAGGATTTTTCCTAGGAGAGTCTATTCCTGTTAATGAAAAATTATCTGATATATTCCTTCAATTGCACTTAAGTGAAAAATCTGGAAGAGGCGTTCCTAAGATTGTTGAAACTTACGGAAAAGAATGTATTGAGTTTAGAAAAAATTCAATAGTTGTAAAAATACCTTTCAATTGGATTAATGTTGTTGGGAATAAAGTTGGGAATAAAGTTGGGAATAACAAAAAAAAATTAACAAATAATAGACTTATTATTATTCAAGAAATTAGAAATAACCCAAATGTAACAACAGTTCAACTTGCAAACATTTTATGTATAAGTGAAACAGCTGTAGATAATAATCTTAAGTATTTAAAACAAAATGGTTATATAAAAAGAAATGGCTCAAATAAAACCGGATATTGGGAAATTATTAAGTAGTATTTTTTTATTTTTATAAGATAAAATAGATTTGTTTTTTCATTATGCAAATTGATAGAAATGTTACGCAAAAAAATAAACGTTACGCACTTTGTATAATAATTGTTTATCATTTACATGTCGATAGGAAATATCAATTGTTGAGGAATCCTCGATAGTTCAATTTGAAGGAAATAGAAAGGTTAATCGAACTTTAAAAAATTAATTTCAATATGTGCTAAAAACGCACAAGTTCAAATGGAAGAAATAGAAAAGTTAATCGTGCTATATGATTATTTTAATCTAAAAGATTAATACAGTAATTAGCTTTTAGTGTTACGAAAATTGATAGAATCGTTATAAAAAAATAGAAGTTACACACTTTGTATCATAATAGTTAATCATTTTCATAAAGAAAATTAGCACTATTATTGTTAAAATATGAAGCAGTTTTGAAAAAAGCAATTTGCATGCAGTATAATATTATTTTATTTCTTATCTTTGGAGAAATATTGAATAAATACTAAAACTAAAACATTAAAAAAAGTGCTTAAAATTGCACTTTTAGAATATTTGATAATAACAATGGAAAACCGGAAAATGTAGTATATTTTATTTTACTGCATTAAGCATTTCTTTAATCGGTTTTCTTTTTTTGTAACGCTTAAGTTAAATACTTCAGCTAATACAGTGTTAATTACATCTTTCTTTGCTAAAGATTTTGCTATTTCTCTTCCTTTATCATCAATCATTTTGAATGCTTTTTGACATGGCTAATGTGCAAGTAAAATAAAAATTATAAAAAGCAATAAATAGGCATTAAATTTCACTTTGAAGTTTAACTAATTTTAAGTTGGCTTACAAATACTACTCATTATGCTATAATTAACTCGGTAAGAACCGAGTCGGAATGGAGCGAGTAAACAATGGAATATAAAACAAAGCACTATATTTTTTCTATTGAAAATAATGAAATAGCTAAAAGAGATATTAAGCATATTGCTAAAATTCAAGAGGATGCTTATGAAAAAATTACTAAAACATTAAAGATAGAATATGATTCAATTATAAAATATTATTTACTTAATTCACCAGAAGAGGTAGCAAAATTATCAAGTTATGATTATCCTGTTAATGGCTTAGCAAATATTGATAAAAAGTGTGTATATGCTGTTTATAACGAAGATGTTAAATGCATTGGTCCACATGAGGATGCACATTTAATATCTGAAATATTTGGAATAACACATTCTGATTTTTTAAGCGAGGGCTTAGCTATGTTTTTTGATGAAACATGGTGGAATATAAAAAATGAAATTTGGTGTAAAAGATTCGTTGAAAATAAAACTATTATTAGTCCTTTAGATTTATTAAATGATAATAGCTTTTATGAAATCGATTGTGCAATTACTTATCCAATTGCTGGAGCGTTTACTGCCTATTTAATAAAGCAATATGGCATTGATAAATATAAAGTATTTTATACACTTAAAGATTTAACTACTAGCAATATTGAAAAAATATTTGAGTGTAAAATAAACGATATAGTAAATAATTTTATTAAGTATATCAATGAAAATAATTAATAGTTTACTTTAAATTCCTATATGCTAAAGGAGTCATTTTCACAAAATGCTTAAAGGTATTATTAAAATGTGATTGTGATGAAAAACCTAAATAAACACTAATTGAAGCAATAGATTTATTACTATATTTTAATAAATTCTTTGCTTCATTTATTTTCATTTTTAAAATATAATTTGAAACTGTCATTTCAGTCTCCCTTTTTACTTTTTTAAATAAAGTGCTTTTGCTTACAAATAAAGAAGCACAAATATCCTCAGCTTTAATCGCCTCAGATATGCTCAATTATGTATTTATTTAATTTAACTAAAAATAATGATGATTCATTATTACCTTTAATTTTACTAACATGCTCAGTAAAATCAAATAGCATTCTTATTTGTAATGATAAAATATCATTAGCATTTTGCATTAATTCAGCCTTTTGAATATATAAATCACTTAAGGCTAAAGCATCAGTAATAGACATATTTCCTTTAATAGCTGCTCTACTAAAAATTGTTGTTGAAACAATAAAGGTGTTTTTAGCTTGCCTTAAAACATCACTAGATAGCTTTCCAGCCTTTGTAGCATGAGCATTATTAATCCAAGCTTTAAGCTTAGATACATTGCCATCTTCAACAATTGCTGTTAGCTCTTGCTCAATAGTATAGGAATTATTTTCATAATTTGTGTTATATTCTTCAATTTGCTTATTTGATACTTCAATTTGTATTTCTTTATCTAATTTTTTATCCTTTTCCTTATCTAGTAAAACATCAGCTAAGGATTTTTTCTCATTATTTAAAATAAAGTCAAACATTAAAAGTGATTGTAAAACACTTTCAAGAGGCATATTAACAATATTATTCATTGAATAAACAAAATCTTTATAATCATCTTTATTTAATTCTAGCTCTAAAGCCAATTTAAAAAGAATAGAATTAGTTGGCTTTAATAATCTAAATGGTCCAAGTATTATTTTATATTCATTACTTTTTAAAAAGGCATAGTAAAAGAAATTCTTTGTAGTGAAATAACCAATGCTTTCATTATGATTTAATATTTCCTTTTCATATAAAATAATCGGATCTTTTTTTTAAAGGAATTGTAAAATAAGTTTTTAGCAAAGTATTATTTTCGTATAATCTAGCTGGTATTCCACATAGATTTGCAAGATTTTCAATTAAGTATGCTAAATCATTTTTGTCCATAATTTTCTTCCTTTTTAGTATTATAATACAAAAAAACGGAATATAATGCAAGAAAAAGCGCTTTCATTATGATATATTTAATACAGCAAAAAGGAGATTATATAATTATGGAAACTAAAATGCTTGACAATTATGTTTTGAATTCTAAAATTAAAAGTAAAAATGTTACTAATAAAGAAAAATGGCTTGGTTATTTATTAGGCCCAATTGGAGCTTTATTATTAAATGCAGTATTAGCCTCATATTTAAATGTATACTATACTGATGTTTTAAAGCTAACATCTATTTGGGGTGGCTTATTTTTAACACTTTTTCCTATAATATCAAAAATTATTGATGCCATAACTAATGTAATTATGGGTTTTATTATTGATAGAACTAAAACAAAGCAAGGAAAAGCAAGACCATGGATTTTATTTAGTGCTCCATTACTTGCAATAACTGGTATTTTATTATTTGTTGTACCAAGTGGAAGCATAAAGCTACAAGTGGCTTGGGTTATGATATCTTATAATTTATTTTATTCCTTTGCTTTTACAATTTATAATATGTCTCATAGTTTAATGGTTCCTTTATCAACACGTAATACGACTCAAAGAGGGGGACTTTCAGTATTTAATCAAATTTCTACAATTATGATTTCAGGTATTGTTGTAGCTTTAATTTTTCCAATGCTAATAATGCCTCTTATTGGTGTAAATAAAACCTCTTGGATTATTTTAATGTGTGTTTTATCTATACTTGCTTTACCTTTAACTTTAATTGAATATTATTTTACTAAAGAAAGAATAACTGAAGAAAAAGCAGATGATAAAGAACAAAAAATACCATTTATCCTACAATTAAAAGCTATTTTTACAGACAAATATCTAATATTATTAATTGTTTATTTCTTAATATACACAATAGGAACAACATTGAAAAACATTAGCTTAGTATATTATTGTAATTATGTTTTAGGTACATATAATGATGGAATAACACAAACATTAGTTTCAGTGCTTGGTGGTATTCCTATGGGAATTGGTATCTTTTTAGTTTGGCCACTTGCCAAGAAATTTGGTAAAAAGAATGTAACAATGGTAGGATTTATAATTTATGCAATAGGCAGTGCAATTTGCTATATGTTTCCAACTAATATGGTAATAGTATTAATTGGCCAATTTATAAAAAATATTGGTGGACTTCCTTGTGCTTATGTCTTTATGGCTTTATTTGCGGATGCCTTAGATGGACTTGAATGGAAAACAGGCTTTAGGGCTGATGGCATGGCTATGTCAATTTATAGTATTATTACTGTTGCAACAACTGGTATTTGTACAGGCTTATTTAATCTTTTCTTATCAAAAACAGGATATGTTGCTCCAGTAACATTAAGTGAATATTTAAATACACCATTATTAAGCTCTTTAAAAACGCAGCTTAGCTTAGATAAAATTGCTGATCTTGTAAGTAGTGGTAAGCTTAATTCATCAATTGCCTTTGTTCAACAAGCAAGTGTTAATAATTTCTTTAGCTTTTCATTTGTTGGGCTTGAAATAATAACAGGTTTAGTATGTGCCTTTATTTTATTCTTTGTAAATATTGAAAAAACTATTGATAAGAAGCATGAGGTATTAGTAAATAGAGAAAAGGAAGAATATAAAAAAGAAAATAAAGAATGGCTACCAGCTGATAAAAGAAATGAAATTTTATTATTAAAGCAAGAAAATGATGCTCTTGAAGCTTATAAAAAAGAACTACTTGAAAAATGTGAAAAGAAGCATTTAAGCTTTGAAGAGGAATATAAAAAACATTTAGATAAGATAAATAAAAATAAAGAGAAACAGCTTTTAAAGGAAAAAGAAATAGCTATTAAAGAAAAAGCTAAAAAAGAAAAATATGAGGCTAAGATAACTGAAAAAAAGCGAAAGATACTAAATAAGAAGCAAGAAGAAATTAATAGAATTTGGGAAAAAGAAAGCCTTAAAGGTCAAAAAGAATATGAATATTATCAAAAGGAGTTATTGAAATATGCAAGTAAATAATATTTTATGTGAATACTTAAAAAATCCTCTTGGAATTGGAATTAAAAGTCCTAGAATTACTTGGAATGTTGATGGATTAATTAAGCAAAGTGCTTATGAAATAATATATTATGTAAATGATGTAAAAAAAACTTCATCAATAATTGAAAGTGATTCTATGTTTTATGTATTTAAAGAAGAGTTTCAAAGCAAGGATATAATAAAATATCAAATAAGAGTTCGTGATGAAAATAAAAGATGGAGCGACCTATCTTTAATTAATTATTTTGAAATGGGATTACTTACTAATGATGATTGGAAGGCTTTTTGGATTAGTGGAGATTATAAAGTTAATAAAAACAACAGATATCCAGTAGATTATTTTAAAAAGAAATTCAATGCTAATAATATAAAAAAAGCTAGGCTATATATTTCAGCTTGTGGCTTATATGAAGCCTTTATTAATAATAAAAGAGTTGGTAATTTTATTTTAGCACCTGGATCTACTGATTATAGAAAAAGAATTCAATATCAAACATATGATGTTACATCATATATAAAGAATAATAATGAAATTATTGTTTTACTTGCTGATGGTTGGTATAGAGGAAGTATTGGCGCTAAAGGCTTTACTTATGTTTTTGGACGTCAAACTAAATTTATTGCTCAGCTTGAATTAATCGATATAAATGATAATAAAAAAGTTATTATTACTGATAATACTTGGGACTTTTCAAGTGATGGACCTATTAGATTTTCTGATTTGAAGGATGGAGAAATAGTAGATAATAACTTAACTCCTTCCTTTAATAAAAAGGCTAAAATTGTTAAATTTGAAGCAAATCTAAAGGAGTCTAATAATAGCTTTGTTATAGAAAAAGAAGCAAATAAGCCAATAAAAATGTTTAAATCTAAAACTAATAAGATAATACTTGAATTTAAAAATAATGTAGCTGGCTATTTAGCTTTTTCATGTATCGCTAAGAAAAATGATAAAATAGATATAGTACTTGGAGAGATGCTAGATGAAAATAATGATGTAACTTTAAAAAACATTCAATGTATTAGAAAAAATAAAAAAACGCCACTTCAAGAAATTCATCTAATTTGTAAGGATAATTTAAATAGTTATCATAGTAAATTTTTCTATGGTGGCTTTAAATATGCTTCTATTACGACAAATGTTGAAATTAAAAAAGATGATTTTTTACAAATTGCAATTTGTTCAGATGTTGAAGAAGCATCATCGTTTGAGTGTTCAAACAATCTAATTAATATTTTTTATGATAATACTTTAAGAAGCCTAAAGAGTAATTCAGTTGATATACCAACAGATTGTCCAACACGAGAAAGAATGGGCTGGACTGGAGATTCACAAATATTCTTTGAAACAGCTAGCTTTTTAACAAATTATGCTGCTTTTACAAGAAAGCATTTAAATGATGTTTTTGATCGTCAGTTTAAAAATGGTTGCTTACCACAAATTGCTCCTTATTCTGCTGAGGATTGGTTTATGAATGTGATGAATGGTTCTGTTGGCTGGGCAGATGTTGGAATATTAACGCCATATAGATTTTATAAAAAATATAATGATATTCGAATTTTAAGGGACAATTTTGAAAAAATGGAAAAATATGCCATGTTTATGATAAAGCGTTGTGGAAGAGCAAAGGGCATTTATAGTTTATATGCTAAGCCATTACATCTATCAAAGGAAAATAGAAAATATCAAGTAAACACTGGCCAATCATATGGTGAATGGGCTGAGCCTAACGATGTAAAAGCCTTTACATGGCTTGATTTTTGTAGACCAAATGCTGAAGAATCTATGGCTTATACTTATTGGATGATGACTCTAATGGTAAAGATTTGTGATATTTTAAATGAAAATAAAAACAAGGATTTATATTTAAAATATGCAAATGGTATTAAAAAAGCCTACAATGAGCTTATAAGTAAAAAGGATTATTCCTTAAATACTAATAGACAAGCTAAATTAGTTAGGCCATTATATTTAAATATTTTAACAAAAGAAAATGAAGATTATGCTAAAAAACGTTTAATAGAAGCTTTAAATTTTTATGACTTTAGAGTAGGAACAGGCTTTTTATCAACGCCTTTTATATTAGATGTTTTAGCAAATATTGATATAGAATATGCTTATAAGCTACTTGAAAATGAAAAAATGCCTGGCTGGCTATATATGGCTATAAATAATACAACAACTATTTGGGAAGGCTGGGAAGGAATTAATTCGCAAAGTGGTATTGCTTCATTAAATCATTACTCTAAAGGAGCAATGGTAAAATGGCTATTTAGTGGAATGTGCGGAATTAATATAGTTAAAGAAAACGTTATAGCAGTAAAGCCTTTAATTGGTGGGCATATTACTTATGCTAAATGTAATTATAAAAGCATTTATGGAAATATTAGTGTTTATTGGAAAAAGGAAAATGAAAAAATTACAATTAATATTAATGTTCCAGCTAATGTTGTGGTATTATTTGAATATAAAGACAAAAAAGAAGAATTATATTATGGTGAATATACATTTACCTTTTAGGAGGATTATATGGAACTATTAGATTATGAAAAAAAGCATATAGATTTTTTAAGAAATAATGCTCATGAATGCTGCTTGTTTTTAAAAAGAAATGAAAAATTTCCTTTAAAAGAGACATGTAAGTTAGTATTAGTTGGAAATGGTGCTAGAAATACTATAAAGGGTGGAACAGGCAGTGGTGATGTAGCCTCACGTTTCTTTAAAACATGTGAGGAAGCCTTTAAGGAAAATGGCTTTGAAATAGCTTCAACTACTTGGCTTGATAAATATGATGCTTTTAAAAAAGAAAGTAAAAAGGATTATATAAAGGAAGGAAAAAAATTGGCTCGTAAAGCTCATATTTTTGCTGGCGTTTATACAATGGGCTTTTTTGAAGAAGAGAAAAACTATGATATATCTTGTGACTATAATGGAGATGCTTGTATTTATGTTTTAGCTCGTAATTCAGGAGAGGGTAATGATAGGCGAAATATAAAAGGCGATGTTAAGCTATCTGATAAGGAAGTTGAAGATATATTATTCTTAAATAAAAAATTTACTAAATTCTTATTAGTGTTAAATGTTGGTGGCGTTGTTGATTTATCAAGGATTTTAGAGGTTAATAATATTTTATTATTATCACAGCTTGGGGTTGTAACTGGTGATGTTTTAGTAGATATTGTTTTAGGAAGAGTAAATCCAAGTGGAAAGCTTACTACTACTTGGGCTAAAATCGAGGATTATCCTTTCTTTAATGAATTTGGTAGTAAAGATGATACATATTATAAGGAAGGTTTGTATGTTGGTTATCGTTATTTTCAAAGCTTTAATAAAGAAGTTTTATTTCCTTTTGGTTATGGACTTTCTTATACTTCATTTAGCAATAAAACAACTAATATTGAAGTAAATGGTTTAGCTATTACCTTAAAAGTAAATGTTAAAAATGTTGGCTCATATAAAGGAAAAGAAGTAATTCAAGTATACTTAACAAAGCCAAATGAATATATAGATGAACCTTTTATTCAATTATGTGGCTATAAAAAGACTAATGAATTAAATGTAAATGAAAATGAAGATTTAGACATAATAATTGATTTAAAGGATTTTTCTTCATATGATGAAAAAAGAGCAATTTACTTTTTAAGTAAGGGAGAATATATTTTACGTGTTGGTAATTCATCGATATCAACTACTCCTGTTTCTCGCTTAATATTAAAGGAAGAAATAATTATTAAAAGACTTAATAATAAATTAGTAAGTAAAGAAAAAATTGATTGCTTAACTAGTAAACGTGAAAAAGAAAACTTAGAAAATATACCTTTATATGAACTTGATGCTAAAAACATTAAAGAAGAAGTAGTTATTTATAAAAAGGATGAATATGTTGATGAAATGATAAAAAAATTATCTAACGATAAGCTTGCTAATATATGCATTGGCCATCATGAAGGAGGAATTGCTGAAATTGTTGGCTCATCATGTAAGCATGTAGTTGGTGGAGCAGGTGAAACAGTTTTATGTGTTGATGAAATTAAAGAATCACTAACAATGGCAGATGGCCCTGCTGGTATTAGAATTACTCAAGAATATGGTATTGATAAAAAAGGAATATATGAAACTACCATAGATCCAATAATGGAAAAAATGATGGATTTTCTACCTAGTATTGCAAAACCTTTTATTGTACCAAATAATAAAAAAAGACATGGAACAATATATCATCAATACACAACAGCTATTCCAATTGGTACAGCCTTAGCTCAATCATTTAATAATGATCTTATAGAAAAATGTGGTAGCTTAATTTATGAAGAAATGGAAATATTTAATGTTGATTTATGGCTAGCACCAGCTTTAAATATACATCGTAATATTTTATGTGGAAGAAATTTTGAATATTATTCTGAAGATCCTTATTTATCAGGTATGATAGCTACATATATGATAAAAGGTGTTGAAAAGAATAAGAAAGGCTGTACAATTAAGCATTTTGCTTTTAATAATCAAGAATTTAATCGTACTAATAATAATTCTAATATTTCTGAAAGAGTAATAAGAGAAATATATTTAAAGGGCTTTGAAATAGCTATTAATAAAGCAAACCCTAAAGCTATTATGACAAGCTATAATTTAATAAATGGTACTCATACATCAGAATCATATGAATTAATAAATGATATTTTAAGATGTGAATGGAAATATGATGGCTTAGTTATGACAGATTGGGTAAAAACTGGAAGAAGCTTTTGTAATAAAAGTAAATATAAAGCTTGCTATGCTTCTAAAAATATTAAAGCAGGAAATGATTTAACAATGTCAGGCTGTAATAAGGATTATAAGGACATAATGAAGGCCTTAAAGAATAATTATTTAACAAGAAACGATTTAATTTATAGTGCATCTCGTATTTATAGAGCAATTTTAAGACAAAAGGCAAAGTAAAATTTGTCTTTTTCTTTACCAAATAAAATAAAAAATCTGCCGCTTACATTAAAATGCTTTATTTAATATATTTATTTTTAATAAAATAGCATTGAGGTGAAAAGTAATGGAAATTAAATATGTAAGAGTAGATTACAACAATAGTAAAACAGGATCTAGTAAAACTAATGAGCATCAAAATATTATAGCAAATATGCTAAATGAAAATTATAGTTATTTAGGCTTTATTCCTGTAAAAATTGGACCAAGTGGGAAAATTTTGTCTATTGATTTAATATTTAAAAAATAAGACAATTCTATGCTATAATAAGGTGAAAGTTGGTGCTTATTATATGAAATGCAATGTCTATATTGGAACAAATCATGAAGAAGAAATAAATATTTATTCTAAAGAAAAAACAGCCTTAGTTGACGAAATAGTAAAAATTGTAAAATCTGATGCTAATGAAATAATAGCAATTAATGAAAACAAAGAAAAATTTATTGTAAATCCAATAGATATTACATGCTTTATTACATTTAATAATAAAACATATGTAGTAATTAATAATAAAAAATATCAAGTAAAGAATAGATTATATCAATATGAAGAAATGCTTCAAGATAGCTTTGTAAAATTAAATCAATCTTGCCTTGGTAATAAGCATAAGGTAAAGTGCTTTAAAGCATCAATTGGTGGATCGTTATTAGTTGTTTTTAAGGATGGCTATAGTGATTATATTTCAAGAAGAGAACTTAAGAATTTTAAAATAAGGATGGGATTATAATTATGAATAGATATGTAAAGGAATACATTACAAGAGGTTTAATTTTTGCAGGCTTTGGTCCAATTGTTTTAGGAATTATTTATAGCTTTTTACAAGCTTTTGATACTAATTTTAAGCTTGATGGTTATAGTGCCTTACTTGGAATTATATCAACCTATATAATAGCTTTTGTTCATGCTGGCTCATCTATTTTTGTAAGCATTGAATCATTTAGTAAGATAAAAGCCTTATTTTGTCAGCTAATATCAATATATTTAGTATATACATTAGCTTATTTAATAAATAGCTGGATACCATTTGATTTCAAAATCTTATTGATTTATACAGCAATTTTTATAGTTGGATTTTTACTTATTTGGTTAATTGTATATATAAGTGTAAAGATAACAAGTAAAAAGATGACTGAAAAGCTAGTAAGCAAAGAAAATAACAAATAAGAGGCAAAAATAAAATGCCTTTTTATTTTGCTTTGTTTTTTATATATTCACTCATTAATTCACTATTTTCAATTAATTGCTTACATAATTCTATTTGAGTTTTACATCTTACTAAATTGTGTTTTTCATAAGCAACCCTAAAATAAACATTATTTAATAAATAATCTGTTAAGAATCTTAAGCCACATTCATAGGTTATAGCTATAGCTCCATTGAATAAATTATCAATTTCAACAGCATTTAGTTTGTTTTTCATTTTCTTTAAATAGCCATCTATAAAAGCTTTACATCCATCAATATTAAAAATTACCTTTTTAGTGTTTATTTCATCCTCATCAGCCATGTTACAGCCACTTCTAATAAAGTCACCAAAATCAAATAATACTGTTCCTGGCATAATTGTATCTAAATCAACCATGCATTGCCCTTTATTAGTACCATATTCAAACATAAAGTTATTTAGCTTAGTATCATTATGAGTTACCCTTATTGGTAATTTTTTATTATCAATTAAATCTTGTATTAAAGAAGATATATGCTTATTTTTTATAAAGAAATCTATTTCTTCCTTACAGGTATTTATTTTTTCATTATTTGTCTCTTTAAGTACTTTTATAAAGTATTCATAACGTTTTTTACAATTATGAAAATCGGCAATAGTAATATATAGCTTGTTTACATCAAAATCATTTAGTATTGTATGAAATTCACCAATTGTTTTACCAGCTTCATAAAAAATATCTAAGGATAAGGTTTTATCAAAATTAATGCAGTTTTCAATATAATGATATATTCTAAAGCAAGAATTATTACTTAAGGTAACATAGTTTTTTTTATCTTTTGTTTTATATAAACGTAAAAATTTATTTTTATAGTTATTTTTATTATTAGCTTTTAAATATTTTTTTCCATATTCGGTAATATTTAAGATGTTTTTCATTAGCTTATCTGGATTAGTAAATACTATTGTATTTATTTGCTGTAATAGGTATCTTTTTACCTTATTACCTTCATCAAAATATAATATATAGGTAGTATTTATATGACCTTTATTAATTGGCTTTTTTCCAATATAATTTGAAATATTTAAATTGTAATGCTTAAACAACTCATTAAGTAAAGAATTATTAATTGTATCCATAGTTAAAGTCCTCTACTTAAAAATATGCAATTAATAATAAAATGTTACATTATTTTCTTATATTCTTGTAATAATCTAAAAAAAGTGTCTCTTGAGACATTTAATTCTTTAATTGCTTCATTTGTAGTTATTTTCTTATTTACATATGAATTCATTGTTTCTTTATTTTTAGCATTTAAAGATATTTTAGGCCTTCCAAAAACTACACCTTTACTTTTAGCAATTCTTATTCCTTCTCTTTGTCTTTCTTTTATATTTACTCTTTCATTTTCAGCAACAAATGATAAAACCTGTAAGACAACATCACTAATAAAGGTTCCTATTAAATTTTTAATTTCAATACTTGTATCAAGAAGAGGCATATCAATAACCTTTATATTAGCTTTAATGTTTTTAGTTATTCTACTCCACTGTTCAATTATCATTTTATAATTTCTTCCAAGCCTATCAATTGATTTAATGATTAATAGGTCATTTTCTTTTAGTTTATTTATTAGCTTTTTATAATTAGTTTGATTGAAATCCTTACCTGATTCTTTATCAATAAAGATGTTTTTATCAATTACTCCTAATGCTTTAATTTCTTCTAGCTGTCTATCAATTTTTTGATTTGCTGTTGATACTCTAACATATCCATAAATCATATTATAATCCTCCATTTTTTTAAATATATCATAGTATAAAACTTGCATTTAGTTATAAAAATGTATGCATTTATGAATTGTGACAATTTAACAAGTGTAAAAATACCAAGTAGTGTAACAAGCATTAAAAGTTATATGTTTAACTTCTGCATTGGTTTAACTTATATAGAAATTCCATATGGTATAACAAGTATTGAAAGTGGTGCATTTAGAAGTTGTAGTAGTTTAACAACTGTTATAATACCAAATAGTGTTACAAGTATAAAATATACAGCATTTGAAGATTGTAATAATTTAACAATTTATTGTGAAGCAACTTCTAAACCATGCGGTTGGGATAATTCTTGGAACATTTCAAATTACTCAGAAATTCCAGTAATTTGGGGTTACAAGAAAGAAAGTTAGTAGTTACATATAATATATTAGTACTAACTATTAAAATTTATTCATTTTCTTAAACAAATAAAAAGAGCTATGATTTTCTTAAAAGATTTTCATAGTTCTTTTCGTATAACAAACTTATTTATAAGTATCAGCCCAAGGGAAGTTTTTCCAAGCATTGACATGCAATCTATGCATTTCTTCAACAATTAATAATATTTTGCCAACAACAGCATTCTTAGGGAATATATCATAATATTTACCATCATGATAAATAGAAAAGAATGTTACATCAATTGGCATACCAAGTGTTGGTAAATGATTATAATCAATTTTGAATTCAAATTCTTGATTATCCTTAGTTCCTTTATAAAAAAAGCCTTCGTGGTTAATGGTTAATATACCTTCACCGCATATTTCACTAGTTGCTTGATTTTTAAGATAATGATCTTCAGGTATTTTTCCTATTTTTACTTCTTCTTTAAATTCAAAGCTTTCATCTTGTATTTCATGATATACAAGACGTCTTTCTTCATCAACCCATTTACTAATTGATTCTGGTATAACGCATGTATCATCAAAAGGAATTAAATCATAATATTCATTTAATGTGGCACCATTTCCACATTCTTTACAAACAATTTTATCTTTTTCACCAAACATAGTGAAATCTTTATTACATTTAAAGCAATGATAGCATAAGTCATGAAGATGGCTACAACCATTGCCTTTCATATCAAATTTAATTCTTTCTTTTTTATTCCATTCATAATCATCTTGCCATAATTCTTCATTGATTTTATTTTCAATATCTTCAACAGATAGATTACGTAATTGCTCTTCATCAAATAATCTTTGTAAAGTAACATCAACCTTACCATATCTTTCATCTAAGCATACCTTAGTATTAGATAAAAAAGCGCCTTTTAGCTTAACCATATATACAGGAATATGATAATGCTTTAATAGCTTTCCAGTTCCTAAAGCAATTGGTTGACTATGTCCTGTTATAGAACTCATTCCTTCAGGAGCAATACAGACAACACCATTTTGTTTAATGATTTGATTCATTGCTCTAATTGAAGCAACATCGCTATTAAAGTTTTTCTTTGGAATATTATGAATTAGTTTAAAAATAAATTGTAAATGTGATCTAAAGAATTCATTATAGCCAACAACAAAGTTTAAAGGACGTGGATATGTTGCTTGAGCTATATAAATATAATCCATTCTTGACTGATGATTATAAATTAAAAAGCATGGTCCTTTATAATCGTTGATATTATCAATTATATGATATGTTGGATGAAATTTTGGCGCTAAAAATGGATTAATAATAAGCTTATTTAAAGTACAATAAACAAATTTATTTGGTATTTTATACTTTCTTCTTGCTAGTTTTTCTTGTAGTGTTTCTTTCATAAACGAATTCCCATAAAAGACTATAGCACATATTTAATTTTAATTAAATATTTATAAAGCCACATATTTTATTAAAAAGTTACTTTTTTATGATACTATTAGCTTTAACTGATTTAGTAATTAAGGTATTACAGCCAATAATACAATTATCATGGATTATAGTTTTTCCACCAAGTATTGTAGCATTAGCATAAATAGTAACATTATTACCAATTGTTGGATGACGTTTAGTATTTCTAACTAAAGAAGGATTATTTAATGATAAGGCACCTAAGGTAACATTTTGATAAATTCTAACATTGTTTTTAATAATAGTTGTTTCACCAATTACAATGCCACATCCATGATCAATAGCAAAGCTTTTACCTATTTTAGCATTAGGATGAATATCTATATTTGTTTTACTATGAGCATATTCACTTAGCATTCTTGCTAATTCTTTTTGCTTATTGTTCCATAAATAATTAGCAATTCTATAAATAAAAATAGCATAAAAGGTTAAGTAGCAATCAATAATTTGCTTAATACTTAAAGCAGCTGGATCATTTTCATAAATACTTTTAGCATCTTTTAATAAATCAGCTTTGATTTTAAGAATATCTTTTACTTTTATATTATATTTAATAAAAATATCATCAAATTCAAAATTAACTGAAGAAAACATTATATTTTTAATATAATCAATATCTTTTTTATAATTATCAAAAACATCATATTCATCAAAAATAAGCTCATTACTCATATATCTAGTTAAGCTATCAGGGCAATATACAACAATATTTTTATAATTATTATCTTTAAGTGAGCTTAATGCTCCAGTAATTGCACAGCCTGATGATAAACCAATTAATAATCCTTCATCCTTAGCTATTTTTTTTACCATATTAAAAGAATCTAAGTCTTCAACTCTTTCATATTTATCAATAATAGCTTCTTTAAAGTTTTTAGGAATTATATTAGAATATATACCTACTATACGATGAGTTTTATATTTTGGAGTAACACAATGAATTTTTATATTCTTATTAATTTCTTTAAATCTTTTTGAAGCTCCAGCAATACTACCACCTGTTCCATATACCATATAAATAGCTTCAACATTTGGTAAATCCTTAATTATTTCATCAGCAATTTTATAATTAGCAATTATATTATTATAGTTATCAAATTGTGAAGGGATAAAGGAGTTTTTAATACTTTTATTTAACTCTTTAGCTTTATTTATACTTTCTTTCATTTTTCCTTCCTTTGAGGTAAAAACAATACTAGCATTAAAAAGCTTGATTAGTTTTATTCTTTCCTTATTAGAATTAATAGGCATTACAATAATACATTTTAACTTTAAAAGCGAACAGATACAAGCTAAAGAAATACCAGTGTTGCCACTAGTAGCTTCAATAATAGTACTATTATTATTTATTATTTCATTATTTAATGCAAAAAGAAGCATTTCTTTTACAGCTCTATCCTTACTAGAACCAGTTAAATTATACTTTTCAAGCTTTAAATAAACATTACAGTTATATTCTTTAGAAATGTTATTTAAATAAACTAATGGAGTATTACTTATTAAGTCAAGTTTATTACTATATAACATATTAATCATCTTACCTTTATTATAATAGATAGTATGAAAAAAATAGTATTTTTGATACTATTTCTTCAACCAATATGTAATTATAATAACTATTTGAATTGGAATACCAATTAAGAAAATTAACCAAAAGTTATAATTAGCAATTATTCCTTGTAAATAAATAGCAGTTAATAAAGTCCAAATTGTAAATGAACTAGCAAATGGAACACCAAACACATAGTTATTACGCTTAAATGATAATGTTGTAATTAATCCACATGCAGGTAAGGCCCAAATAAATGAAATCCAAAATGAACTACCATTAGCATTACTTATGTTACCATAAACAAAAACAACAATAGCTATAAACCAAATAGAAGTAATAAGTAATAATAATTGAGCAATTTTCTTATTTTTTATTTCCTTTGGCATATTATACTTTTCTATATTTAAAGCAGAATCCTCATGAAAAAAATAATCGACAGTTACTTCAAATAATTCAGCCATTTTATAAAGAGTTTCAACATCTGGTGTTGATTCTCCTCTTTCCCATTTGCTTATAGCCTTATCGGTATAATTCAATTTATTAGCTAAATCAAGCTGTGTCCATTTTCTTGATTTCCTAAGCTCAGTGATATTATTAGCTATGTTTTGCTTTATATCATTCATAAATAAATCCTTCCTTTATCAAAAAATAGTATAGCTTTTAAAGCTATCAAAGTAAAGAAATATTATTTTTCTTTCATTTTAATAGGCATTTTATTTGTTAAATTCAATTAATTTTCCATTTTCAAGGCGAGATTTTTCAGCAGCAAAGGCCATTTCATGAGATTGAATTGAGCCAGAAAGTGATGTTTCCTTTAATTCTTTATTGTTAACTATCATATCATAGAAATAATCAACCATTCTAGTATCTCCACCACCATGGCCCATTAAATCAGTAGTTAAATCACTAATTTTATAAATAACATCATCCTTAGCAAAAGGACGTAAGGTAATTGTTCCTTCTTGCTCATTTAAAATTATTTCACCATATGTACCAAAGAAATGAATATATCTACCACCATATTTATTAAAAGCAGTCATTTTTAAATTAGCTGTAACACCATTTTCAAATAGCATATTAACAGATTGTGAATCAACAACATCGTTATCACAATAAAATACACATCTACCATAAGGGCCAGTTTTTAAAGCATTCAATAAAATATCTCTTGTTAATACTTTATCATCTGCTAAAACATCATAAGGCCAACAAGTAGGACTGCCATCTTTTTCCCATTTTTCAATATAAAACTTATATGCTGAATAAGCACATGTTTCCTTATATATACATTCAAGGCAACGCTTATTAGCATTTTTAGGAGCGTTTTCTTCTTTAAAAAAGTTTAAAGCACCATATGATGTTAATGATTTACATTTGCTATTGGCAAACCAAGAAATTAAATCTAAATCATGACAACACTTAGCTAAAATCATTGGTGATGTTTCAATAGAATTTCTCCAATTTCCACGAACAAAGCTATGAGTTTGATGCCAATAACCAACATTTTCTACATGATCAATAGAGATTAATCTTCCAATCTCACCATTATCTATTAGCTCTTTAATTTTATTCATCGCAACTGTATATCTTAAGACATGACAAACTAAGATTTTAATATTTTTTTCACTAGCTTTTTCTTTTAAAAGAGAAAGCTCCTCCTCCTTACATGTTATTGGCTTTTCAAGTAAAATATCATAGCCAACATTTATAGCCATTAAGGCATGGCGAACATGATCAGCATCAAGTGTTGCTATAATTACCACGTCTGCTCTTTTTTCTTTAAAGAATTCTTTTTCATCTACAAAGCAATTCTTTTCATCTAAATTCCATTCCTTTTGATATTTTTTTAATCTATCTGGTTTTATTTCACAAATAGATGTGATTTTAAATCTATCAGGGCATTTCATTAAGTAATCACCATAGGTTTTAGCTCCTCTTGAGCCCACTCCAATAATTGCTACATTTAATATTTTTGACATAAATTTCTCCTATTTTGTTTAATACAAGCAAATTATATAGATATAATTTTGCTTTTTCAAGAAGATTATTGTATCTTTGCAATTTATTTGTGATAAAATAATGATGATTTAATAAAGGAGATGTATTAATTATGGTAAAGGTAGATGTTATTTCTGGCTTTTTAGGAGCTGGTAAGACAACTTTAATAAAAAAGATTTTTGAAAGTGTTTTAAAAAAAGAAAAGGTAGTATTAATTGAAAATGAATTTGGAGAAATTGGCATTGATGGTACATTTTTAAAGGAATCAGGAATTCAAATAAAGGAAATCAATGCTGGTTGTATTTGTTGCTCATTAGTTGGTGATTTTGCTACGTCAATGGATGAGGTTATTAGTAAATATAATCCTGAAAGAATTATTATTGAACCATCAGGCGTTGGAAAGCTATCTGATATCGTTAATGCTGTTTTAAAGCTAAAGGAAGAATTACAAATTAACATTTTAGCAACTGTTGTCGATGGCTTAAAAACTAAAATGTATTTAAAGAATTTTGGCGAATTTTTTAATAATCAGGTTGAAGCTGCTAACACAATTGTTATTTCAAAAACTGATAAAATGAGTGAAGAAGCTATTATGGAGGTTGTAAATTTAGTAAAGGAAAAAAATAATCATGCGACTATTATTACAACACCTATTAATGAACTTGATAGTGAACAATTGTTAAAGGTATTAGAATCTAAAGTATCTTTAAAGGAAGACTTAATTAAGGAAATGGCATATGTTCATGAACATGAAGATGATGACGACGATGATCACGATTGCTGTTGTCACCATGACCATGAGCACCATCACGATGACGATGAATGTTGCTGTCACCATGACCATGAGCATCATCACGATGACGACGATGACGATGAATGTTGCTGTCATCATGATCATGAACATCATCATCACGATGATGATGAAGAATGCTGCTGCCATCATGATCACAAAGATGAAGAACATGAACACCATCACCACCATCATCACCATGCTGATGAAGTATTTACAAGCTGGGGTAAGGAAACTCCAAAATCAGTTTCAAGAAAAGAGCTTGAGGACTTCTTAAATGCCTTAGCTAGTGATGAATCTTTGGGTATTATTGTTAGATCAAAGGGTGTATTAAAGGCTAATGATAATGAAAAATGGTATTATTTTGATTATGTTTCTGGTGATTATGAAATTCGTTTAGGAAATCCTGATTATAATGGAAGAATTGTAGTAATTGGCTCAAAATTAAACGAAGAAAAAATTGAAAAATTATTTTTTAAAGGTGAATAATTTATGCTAAAAACAATACCTGTATACGTAATTGATGGCTTTTTAGAGTCTGGAAAAACAACATTTATTAAAGATACAATTACATCGGATGATTTTTTCAAAAAAGGTAAAACATTGATTTTATCTGGTGAGGATGGAATTGTTCAATATGAAGAAGAATTCCTAACTAAATATAATTGTGTTTTAAAAATGTTTGAAAGCCAAGATGAATTTACTTCCTTAAACCTTCAAAAAATAGTAACTGAAGTAATGCCTCAAAGAATTGTTATAGAATTAAATGGTATGTGGGATTTAAGTAAAATTGAATTTCCAAGTAATTTTAAGGTATACCAATTCATTGATTTTATTAATTTTGAAACATTTGAATTATATTTTATGAATATGAGACAAAAGTTCTTAGATATTGTAAAGCAAGCCGATGTTGTATGCTTTATTAATGTTGGTGAAGAAAACAAAGAAAAGCTTGAAGGCTATTCATCTTCATTTAGGCTTACAAACTCCCAAGCTCAATTTATGGTAATGGATAAGGAAGGTCGTTTAAGCGATGCCTTTAAGGTAGTTTTACCATATGATATTAATGCTGATGTTATTAAAATAAAAGATGAGGATTATGGAATTTATTATATTGATTCATTTGATCATAAAGATGATTATGATGGTAAGGTAATTGATTTTAATGCTATGGTTGTAATGTCAAATAAGTTACCTAAAAATACCTTCATTGCTGGAAGGCTTGCTATGACTTGCTGTAGTAATGATATTCAACTTTATGGACATCTATGTGTTAACAATAGTAAAGAAAAGCTAACAGATAGATGCTTTGTAAATATTGTTGCTAAAATAAAATATGAATATTCTGAACAATATCAAGAGGAGGAATGTATTTTATATCCTATATCAATTAAAAAGATTCCACCACTTGAAAATCCAGTCCTTGATTTAACTAAATAAAAAGATTAGGAATTATCTAAAAAAGGTAATTCCTTTTTTATACGCAAAAATTATTAAAAAGCTTTAAAAGATTACTATAATTGAATTAGTATTTAAATAAAAAATCCCTTTGATTCTTCTTCAAAGGGAAAAAAGCACTAAAAAAATAAACTTTAATGAAAAAATAATTAATTATTTGAAAATCTTTTAATGCTAAAGTCCTTAGCCCAACTTTTTGTATATGCATATAAATCTTCTAAGCTAATTTGAGATAAGCCACGGCAATATTTAACATATTCAATTAATAAACCATTAACAAATATTTTAATATCAAGCTCTAAATATGTTTTATTTTTAATATTTGGATTTTTATTACATAGTTCTAGTATTTTATTAGTAGTAATTAAAGATAGTTTCCTTGATGAATATAATACATCATTTGATTTACATAATAATTTATAATTATCATTATTCTTTTTAATATATTCAAAGAAAATATCAATAAATTGCTCAAATGTCTTTGGGC
>CAKPZU010000012.1 GCA_934215405.1 uncultured Bacilli bacterium
TAATTATACCAGTGCGGAAAATAATCTTGCAAATTTCGGTTTGCCTTTTTTGGCGGAATTTACTTTTTCAATTAACAGGGTTTTTTATTTTTAAAAAAACTATTGCAAAAAGAAGTAAAATATCGTAAAATAATATACGCGTATGCGCAAGCGTGCATATGTATTAATTCTTTGCGTCGTAGTGGAAGAATTTAACCAATTCATTATCACCACGACACGAACAAAAATAAGGAGGAAATGCTCGTGAGTAAAAGAGTCGCAAAGGTAGTTAAACTACAAATTCCTGCAGGCCAAGCCAAACCAGGACCAGCACTTGCATCAGCTGGTATTATGATGCCAAAGTTTTGCTCTGATTTCAATGCAAAAACTGCAGACAGAGCAGGAGAAGTTGTTCCAGTAATTATTACTGCATATGAAGACAAAAGTTTTGACTTCGTATTAAAGACTACTCCAGCAACATTCAAATTAAAGGAAGCAGCTAAAATCAATAAAGGATCTGCTACACCTAATTCTGTAAAGGTTGGAAAAGTTACAAAAGAACAAATCAAGGCAATTGCTGAATATAAAATGCCTGATTTAAACGCTAATGATATCGAAGGCGCTATGAAGATTATCGAAGGCTCAGCAAAATCTATGGGTCTTGAAATCGTTGACTAATGGAGGAAATTAATTTATGGCAAAATTTGGAAAGAAATATCAAGAAGCTGCTAAGTTAATTGATTCTACAAAGTCTTATTCTGTTAAAGACGCTTTAGACTTAGCTCAAAAAACAAGCACTACAAAATTTGATGCATCAATTGACGTATCTTATTGCTTAAACATTGATACTCGTTATGCTGATCAACAAATCCGTGGCGCAATCGTTTTACCAAACGGAACTGGTAAATCAAAAGTAGTATTAGCAATCACTGATAAAATCAAAGAAGCTACAGAGGCTGGCGCTGATTTCGTTGGTGGAAAAGAAATGCTAGAAAAAATTCAAAAGGAAAACTGGTTTGGATTTGATGCAATTGTTGCAACACCAAACATGATGGGAGAACTTGGTAAGCTTGGTCGTTTACTTGGTCCTAAAGGATTAATGCCAAACCCTAAGACTGGTACAGTTAACCCAGATATCGCAAAGGCTGTAAAGGAAATTAAGGCTGGTAAGGTTGAATATCGTGCTGATAAGCAAGGTAATATCAATGCTTCAATTGGTAGAGTTTCATTTACAACTGAAAAATTAGAAGAAAACTTTAAAGCCCTAAAGGATGCAATTATGAAAGCAAAACCTGCAACAGTTAAGGGTGCTTACATCAAGACAGTTGTTGTATCATCAACAATGGGTCCTGGAGTAAAGATTGATTTTTCTAATTTCTAATTAAATATTTTTGGTTCTTCCAATACGCCCAAGACAGCAACTGCTAATAAGCTTAATTCGTTGCCGAGGAAAAGAATAAATAAAATATAATTAAGTTAAATATTTAATCTATAATATATGGCGCGTATTGTTATAAAATAACAGGAGGTGCGATGAATGAACGAAAAAAATATTGCTGCTAAAGCAGAGGTCGTTTCAAAAATTGGCGCTGTAATGGATTCTTCTCTAAGTTTCGTTGTTGTAGAATACAGAGGATTATCTGTTGCAAAGCTTACTGAACTTCGTCGTAGCATTGCTAAACAAGGTGGAACATTAACTGTTTATAAAAATGGTTTAGTTTCAAGAGCAGCTAAGGAACGTGGTTATGAAATGGACGACATTTTAGTAGGTCCAAATGCTTATGTATCTTGCAGTCAAGATCCAGTAAGTGTACCAAACCTATTAGTTAAGTTTTCTAAGAAAGCTAAACAACTTGTTATCAAGGGCGGTATCGTAGAAAACAAAGTTTTAAACGCTGAGGAAATGGTTGCAGTTGCAAAATTACCAACAAAACCACAACTTATCGGTATGTTCGCTGGTGCTATCATGTCACCAATATCAAAATTTGCTTATGCATGTGATCAAATTGCTAAAGCAAAAGAAAATGCCTAATTTAAATATATTATAGGAGGAAATAAACATGGCAAAAGTATCTGTACAAGAAATTATTGAAACATTAAAGGAAATGACTATCCTTGAAGTTAATGAATTAGTTAAAGCAGTTGAAAAAGAATTTGGTGTAACTGCAGTTGCAGCTGCAGCAGCTCCAGCAGCAGCTGCTGAAGAACACGTTGAAGAAGGACCAAAAGAAGTAACTGTATTCTTAAAGTCTGTTGGCGCAAGCAAGATTCCAGTAATCAAGGCTGTTCAAGCTATCACTGGTCTTGGTCTTCTTGAAGCTAAGAAATTATGTGATGCACTACCTGCACCAATCAAAGAAAAGATCAGCCCTGCAGCAGCTGAAGATATTAAAAAGCAATTAACTGACGCTGGCGCTGAAGTTGAAGTTAAATAATTTAGTAATTTTAGTTAAATAAAGCCTGCTTATCGCATTTTTGCCTTAGGCAGGTTTTTGCCTATTTTTAAAGGAGCCAAAAATGAGCCAATATTTTGAAAATGATGACAATCTAAAAAGTAAAAAAAGATATTTGTATTTATATATAAATGATAAAAATATTCCTTTTTTAAGTGATTCTGGAGTTTTTTCAAACAATCAAATTGATTATGGCTCTTTTGTTTTCTTAAAGGAACTTTTAAAAGAAAAAAAAGTAAATAAAATTTTAGATATGGGATGTGGCTATGGGGCTTTAGGTATTACCTTAAAAGTATTTGATATGGCAAGTCACATAGATATGTTTGATATTAATTCTAAAGCTATATCGCTTTGTGAATATAATATTAAAAATAATAATTTAGATAACATTACGTGTATGCAAAGCGATGGCTTTTTAAATGTTAATGATAAATATGATATGATAGTCATTAACCCGCCAATTAGAGCTGGCAAAAAGGTAATTTATAAAATGTTTGATGATAGCATTAATTATTTAAATAATGATGGTGCTTTATATATTGTTATTAAAAAAAGCTTAGGTGCACCAAGTGCTATTAATAAGCTTAAAACTATTTATAAAAATGTTGTTGTTTTAAATATTGAAAAAGGTTATTACATAATTAAATCTTTTTCTTAACGTTGATATTTTCTGGTGCTACCCAGTTAATATATAAAATTTTATAAGGGGTGAAATAAATGATTAAAACTACTTATGAAAAGCAAAAGAATTCTCCTAATAGAATAAACTTTTCAAAGGTTGGCGGAACTTTCTCATTACCTAATTTGGTAGAAATTCAAACATCATCATTTAATTGGTTCTTAAAGACTGGTTTAAATGAAGTATTTAATGATATTTTTCCAATTGATAATGGTAAGGGTCTATCTCTTGAGTTTTTAAATTGTTATTTTGAGGAACCAAAGTATAGTGAAATGGATTGCAAGAATCGTGATATGGATTACTCACGTCCTTTACGTGCTGAACTTCGTTTAAATAACAACCAAACTGGTGAAATTCAAGTCAATAAAGTTTATATGGGAGATTTTCCTATTATGACTGATACTGGTACTTTTATCATCCATGGTGCTGAAAGAGTAATCGTATCACAAATAGTTCGTTCTGCTGGTGCTTATTTCTCAAAAAGAGTAGACACTAAAAACGGTAAATTATTATATGGCGGAGATTTAATCCCAAGTCGTGGTACATGGCTTCAATTCGAAACCGATGTTAAAGACATGATTATCGTTAGAATAGATAGAACTAGAAAATTAAATGCTACTGTTTTACTTAAGGCAATTGGCTTAGAGACTAAAGAAGAAATTGAACAATTATTTGGTAAGAATGCATTAATTGACAATACTATTGAAAAGGACAAGCCAACTACTACAAGAGAAGCATTAGTTGAAATTCATGCTAAATTAAGACCAGGTGAACCTGCAACTGAGCAAGGTCCAACTACATTAATGTTCCAAAGATTCTTTGATAGAAAAAGATATGACTTAGGAGCAGCTGGACGTTTTAAATTAAAACAAAAACTTGGTGCTTATAATCGTTTAATTGATACATGGATTGCAGAAGATTTAATTGACTGCAATGGTGAAGTAATTTATACAAAGGGCACATACCTTGATAAAGAAAAGGTAAATAATCTTCAAAAGATGAAATTCTTTGAAAATGGTGCTCATAGATATCAAGTTAAGGTTAACAAAGACTTTGGTGAGGCTGATACTGTAAACATTGTTTATGTATATGCTGACGAAAACATGACAAAGAAGGTAAAAATTATCGGTACTGATTTAAGCCTTGAAAATAAGCACATTACAGTTCCTGATATTTATGCTTGCTTCTCATATTTATTAACCTTAGCTAATAACCTTGGAGATACTGATGATATTGACCATTTAGGCAATCGTAGAATTCGTTCAGTTGGTGAATTATTACAAAATCAATTTAGAATTGGTTTAAGCCGTATGGAAAGAAGCGTTAAAGAAAGAATGTCAATTGCTGAAACAGAATCAATGACACCAAACAACTTAATTAACACTCGTCCATTAACTTCAGCTATTAAAGAATTCTTCTCATCATCTCAACTATCTCAATTTATGGACCAAACAAACCCAATCGCTGAACTTACTAATAAACGTCGTATTTCAGCCCTAGGTCAAGGTGGTATTACTCGTGAAAGGGCATCATTTGATGTTCGTGACGTACACTATTCACATTATGGTAGAATATGTCCAATTGAAACACCAGAAGGTCCAAACATTGGTTTAATTAACTATATTGCCTGCTATGCTAAAATAAATGAATATGGTTTTATTGAAACTCCATATAGAAGAGTAAAGCATGAAAATGGTAAAAACTATGTATGCGATACAGATTGTGTATATCTTTCTGCTGATGAAGAAAAGGATTACATTATTGGTACTGCATCATTCAAATTAAATAGAGAAACTGGTGAAATCTTAAATGATAAGATTGTTTCACGTCATCATGGCGAAGATATTGAAGCTTCAGCAAATGATATTGATTTTGTCGATGTTGCTCCACGTCAAGTAATTTCAATTCCTACAGGATTAATTCCATTTATTGAAAACGATGACTGTGCCCGTGCGATGCTAGGTGCTAACATGCAGCGTCAAGCAGTTCCTCTTTTAAGACCACATGCACCATATGTTGGAACTGGTATGGAATATCCATCAGCTCATGACTCAGGTGTTGCTTTAATTTGTAAAGAAAATGGTGTTGTCACATATGTTGATTCAAGCAAAATTTTAGTTAAAAATGATGCTGGTGATACAAGAACTTATATTTTAAGTAAGTTTGCTCGTTCAAATGCTGGTACATGCTTTAACCATACTCCAATAGTTGTAGTTGGCCAAGAAGTTCATGTTGGCGATATTTTAGCTGATGGTCCTTCAATGGATAATGGTGAATTAGCACTTGGACAAAACGTTGTTGTTGCCTTTACTACATGGCATGGCTACAACTATGAGGATGCTGTAATTATTTCAGAGCGTTTAGTAAAGGATGATGTTTATACATCTATCCATATTGAAGAGCATGACCTTGAGTGCCGTGAAACTAAGCTTGGCCCTGAGGAAATTACTCGTGATATTCCAAACGTTGGTGAAGATGCAAAATCTCAGCTTGATGAACTTGGTATTGTAATTCCAGGTAGTGAAGTTAAAGAAGGCGACATCTTAGTTGGAAAAATTACTCCTCGTGGAGTTGTTGAACCATCAAGTGAAGAAAAACTATTAATGGCAATATTTGGCGATAAAACTAAAGAGGGTAAGGATAGCTCTTTACGTGTTCCTCATGGTGGAGCTGGTATTGTTGTTGATGTTAAAATATTTAATCAAAAAACAGGTGGTGTTGATTTAGCACCAGGTGTTAATCAAATCGTTAGAGTATTTATTGCTCAAAAGCGTAAAATCTCTGAAGGTGATAAGATGGCTGGACGTCATGGTAACAAGGGTGTTATTTCTAAAATCGTTCCAGTTGAGGATATGCCATTTTTACCAGATGGTACACCAGTTGATATTGTATTAAATCCTCTTGGCGTTCCTTCTCGTATGAACATTGGACAAGTTCTTGAATTACACTTAGGTATGGCATGTCAAAAACTTGGTGGCTTAAAGATTGCTACTAACCCATTTGATGGTGTATCAAATGAAGAATTAATGGATTTAATGAAGAAAGCTGACATGGCTAAAGATGGTAAATACGTTTTAGTTGATGGTCAAACTGGTGAAAGATTTGATGAAAGAATTTCAGTTGGTATCATGTACTTCTTAAAGCTTTCACACATGGTTGATGATAAATTGCATGCTCGTTCTATTGGACCTTACTCATTAGTTACACAACAACCTTTAGGTGGTAAGGCGCAAAACGGTGGCCAAAGATTTGGTGAAATGGAAGTTTGGGCTCTTGAAGCTTATGGTGCTGCTCATACATTACAAGAAATCTTGACTATTAAATCAGATGATGTTATTGGACGTGGTAAGGCATATGAAGCTATTATCAAAGGAAAGGAAATTCCAAATCCAGGCATTCCTGAATCATTTAGAGTATTACAAAAAGAATTACAAGCTCTATCAATTGATGTTAAATTAATTGATAATGAAGGCGAAATCATGGATACAAACGATATTATGAAGGAAACTAAGAATACTCCTAAATATATTCGTGAGGAATTTGATGACGCAAGACTAGATACAAATTTGGATGATGATTTTACATTCAATGATGATGGAGGTGACTTTTAATGGGTATTGATATTAATAAATTATCGGCTATTAGGGTTGGCTTAGCATCACCTGAAAAAATTAAAGAGTGGTCTCATGGTGAAGTTACAAAGCCTGAAACAATTAACTATCGTTCTCAAAAGCCTGAAATGGATGGCTTATTTTGTGAAAGAATATTTGGACCTTCAAAGGATTATGAATGTCATTGTGGAAAATATAAGAAAATTAGATTCCAAGGCATTGTTTGTGAAAAGTGTGGAGTTGAAATAACAACAAAATCTGTACGTCGTGAACGTATGGGTCATATTGAGCTTGCTTCACCAGTAACTCACATTTGGTATTTAAAGGGTGTCCCTTCAAGAATGGCCTTAATTCTTGATATTTCTCCAAAGGATCTTGAAGATGTTGTATACTTCGTATCTCATATTTGTACTGATCCAGGTGATTGCAAGCTTTTAGCTAAAGGCGAAGTGTTAGGTGAAAAGCATGCAAGAGAAAAATTTAACGCTGTTATTAAAGAATTAATTTACAATAACAACTGGGATGCAGAACTTGACCATGCTAAATTCTTTGATTATAAATATCGTGTTGATTTAGCAACTCAACAACTTGAAGTATATAAATCTATTTTTTCAACAAATAAAACATTAGATTATGCATCAATTAAATCACAGCTTGAAACTGAATATGAATTCTATAAAACATTGATTCGTAATTTTTCAGAGCCAGCTGCAATTATTGTTGATGAATTAGCTGATTTAAAGAATACTACTGATAGATTTGATGTTTGGTATGAAACAAATCTTGATGCAATTAGTAATAAAACAATTGAATTTGATGAGGAATTCAAGACTCAATTAGAGGAATCGTTAAATCATTGTTCAACTGTTTATGAAGAAGTAAAAGAAGGCTTATCTTCAGATGCATTTAATGCTAGAACTGCCTTTGATTATTCATATCGTTTAGCTGCAAATAACAAGGAGTTTGACTTCTATACTAATGCTAATTTTATTTCTAAATTTACTTATTCAAAATTTGGAATTGGAGCAGAAGCAGTTAAAACATTACTTGAAGGTGTAGATCTTGAAAAAGAGGTTGAATTAATAAAGGCTCAATTAAAGGAAGCTAGCTCTCAAAAATTAAAACGTGAAAAGCTTTTAAAGAGACTAGATGTAATTGAATCATTTAGAAAATCAGGAAATAGACCTGAATGGATGGTATTATCTGTTTTACCAGTTATTCCACCAGATCTAAGACCTATGCTTCAGCTTGACGGTGGCCGTTATGCTGCAAGTGATATGAATGAATTATATAGACGTGTTTTAACTCGTAATATTAGATTAAATAAGTTAAAAGAAATCGGTGCTCCTGCTGTTATTTTAATTAATGAAAAGCGTATGCTTCAAGAAGCAGTTGATGCTTTAATCGATAATGGTAGAAGAAGTAAGCCTGTTACTGGTGCTGGAGGAAGAGTATTAAAGTCTTTATCTAGTTCATTAAAAGGTAAACAAGGTAGATTTAGACAAAACTTACTAGGAAAACGTGTTGACTATTCAGGACGTTCAGTTATTGCTGTAGGACCAGATCTAAGAATGTATCAATGTGGTATTCCTCGTGAAATGGCTGTTCAATTATTTAAGCCATTTATTGAAGCTCGTATGATGGAAAAGAAGATTTGTTCTAGCCATAAACAAGCTGATAAATTAATTGATAAGCAAGCAGAAGAAGTACTAGATGTACTTGATGAAATTATTAAAGATCATCCAGTATTACTAAACCGTGCTCCAACATTACATAGACTTGGTATTCAAGCATTTGAAACAAAGCTTGTAGATGGTAGAGCTATTCGTTTACATCCACTTGTATGTCCTCCATTCAATGCCGACTTTGATGGTGACCAAATGGCTGTTCACGTACCTCTTTCTAAAGAGTCTGTTGCTGAAGCTAGAAAGCTTATGCTTGCTAGTGGAAATATATTAGGACCTAAGGATGGAAAACCTATTACTGTTCCTTCTCAAGATATGATTTTAGGTAACTATTTCATTACACTTGAATGGACTAAGGATGATTTCTATAAGAAGGCTCAACAATATAGAGAGCAAGGCGATGAAATTTATGCTGAAAAGTATGAATTATATGGCGATTGTGAAGGTAAGGTATTTGCAAATCCTGATGAAGCTAGACTTGCTTACCAAACTGGACAAATTCACCTACAAACAAGAATTGCAATTGTTGCATCATCATTAAATAAAACATGCTTCACTGAAGAACAAAACAATTCATTCTTAATTACAACTGTTGGTAAGGTAATCTTTAACTCAATCTTCCCAGAAGATATGGCTTATATTAATAGTGCTAAGGACCCTTATGATGTTACTCTTGATAAATATTTTGTACCTCGTGGTACAAATATTAAAGAATTTATCGCAATGCAACCATTAAATGTTCCATTTAAGAAAGGTTCTATTGCTGCAATTATTGACTTCTTCTTTAAAAAGTATGGTGCACAAAGAACTTCAGTATTCCTAGATGCCCTAAAGGATCAAGGATTCAGCTTCTCAACATTATCTGGTGTTACAGTATCAATTGATGATATTAATTTAGTTCATGGTAAGGATGAATTAATTGCTAAGGGTGATCAAGAAGTTGAAAAGTGTGCTCGTTACTATAAGAAGGGCTTATTAAGTGATGCTGAGCGTCACAAAATGGTTGTTGATATTTGGACACATGTAAAGGATGATGTTTCAAAGAAATTAAACGACCAATTATCTATAGATAATAGAAATCCATTCTTCATGATGTCTGATTCTGGAGCCCGTGGTTCATTATCTAACTTTACTCAGCTTGCTGGTATGCGTGGTTTGATGTCTAAGCCATCAAAGCCATCACAAAAGGATATCGGTAAGGATTTGATTAACAAATTATCTCAAACTGGTGGTAAGCTAACATCTGCAGAACTTGCAAAATTATCTCAAATGTCAGCTCCAACAGAAAAAACTATCGAACTTCCAATTAAATCTTCATTCCGTGAAGGATTATCTGTTTCAGAATTCTTTATTGCAACACACGGCGCTCGTAAGGGTATGTCTGATACTGCCTTAAAGACTGCTGAATCTGGTTACTTAACAAGAAGACTTGTTGATGTTGCTCATGACGTATTCATTAAAGAAGAAGATTGTCATACTGACGAAGGATTCGAGGTTAGAGAAATTAGAGATACTAAGAATGATTCAATCGTTACAAAATTTAAGGATAGAATTGTTGGTCGTTATGCTTTAAATGATGTTTATACATTAGATAAGAATTCACCTGAATTAATTGTTGATAATAATACAATTATAACATCTGAAATTGCTGATAAGATTATTGCAGCTGGAATTACTACATTAAAGATTCGTTCATTATTTGGTTGTCGTACAATTAATGGTGTATGTAAGAAATGTTATGGTCTTAACTTAGCAACTGGTCGTCCAGTTGAGGTTGGTGAAGCTATTGGTGTAATGGCAGCTCAATCAATTGGTGAACCAGGTACTCAATTAACAATGCGTACATTCCATACAGGTGGTGCCGCTGGTGAATCAGATATTACTACAGGTCTTCCTCGTGTTGAAGAATTATTTGAAAAGCGTCCTCCAAAGGTTGCTGCAATCATTTCAGAAATCTCAGGTAAGATTAGCCAAATTAAGGATAATTCTAAATATGGTGAAAAATCTGTTGTTGTTGTAACTAATGATTTAGAATCAAAGGAATATCAAATTCCAATTGGTGCTAAATTAAGAGTAAAGGTTAATGATGAAATCTTAAATGGTCAAAAAATTACTGAAGGTCCAATCGATCCTGAAAGACTATTAAAGGTTGCATCACAAGTAGATGTTGAAAGATACATCATTAAAGAAGTTCAAAAGGTTTACGCTTTAGCTGGTAACCCAATTTGTGATAAGCACGTTGAGGTTATGGTTAAGAAGATGTTGCGTAAGGTATATATTTTAGACCCAGGAGATACTGAATTCATTCAAGGCTCAAGGGTTGAAACAACTGACTTTACAGCTGCTAATAAGGAAATTTTATTAGCTCATGGTAGACCAGCAGTTGCTCGTCCTATGATTTTAGGTATTACAAAGGCATCTTTGGAAACTCCATCATTCCTATCTGCAGCTTCATTCCAAGAAACAACTCGTGTTTTAACAGATGCTGCAATTAAGGGTAAGACTGATACACTTCAAGGATTAAAGGAAAACGTTATCGTTGGTAAGCTAATCCCATGTGTTCAAACAATCCAAGGTATTTCTTTATTAGATGATACTAAAAAAGAAGAAGCACCTAAGGTTGAAGAGGATGTAAAGGAAGAAGAAAAAACTGATGATGATTATCTTTTAGATAATGATGATCCAATATTTTTCGATGAATAGATTTTAAAAGAGGAGGATTTTGCTCCTCTTTTAATATTCTGTGTCAAAGATTTTGAAAACCATCTATTATCTTGTCATTAATTAGCATAATGAAATGTTTTTAATTTAATCAATGTTGACTTAGGCAATAATTAAAATATATAATATGTATGGAAAATCGAATTCCAAAAATATGAAAGGAAATAAAATATGAACTCAAAAAAAATTTTATCAATGCTTTTGTTAAGTTTGGGTGCATTCACAATGGTACTTTCTGGATGTAAGAATAATGATAATTCTAAATCAGACAATCCTACATCAGAAAAGCCAAGTGAAACAACTAGTGAAAAGCCTTCAAGTGATACTTCAAGTGAAGCAACTTCAAGTGAAACAACTTCAAGTGAAGCAACTTCAAGTGAAACAACTTCTTCTAGTGAAATAAACGTACCAGAAGCAAAAACTTGGGAAGTCGCTTTTAACGTAGATGTTCCTAAAGAACAATTAACTGTATGGACTGATTTTGCTATCGATAAATCTATCGCTGAGGAATTAGGAAGTGCAACAAATAAGGTTAATATGACTGGAAAGGATCAAACAGGACGTACTTTACCTTTAGACACAGAAGAAGGAATGTATTATTTTGCTGTTGATGCTGATGGCTATTTAGTATATGCATCATATGGCTTAAATGCTGGCTTTGGTTCACCATCTGATGGCTATTACCATAATTTAGATTCAGCTGACCCTTATAACATGCCATTCTGGGCTTTACATGATGATTTTGAAACATGGGGCACATGGTATAATGAAGGTAAAAAAGATGTTGAATTAAATGGAAAGAAATATTATACATTCAATTTATTTAACTTTATTATTCCTGAAGGTGGCTTTGTAATTAAAGGCGAACTTAAGGAACAATCTTTAAGAGAATTATTTAAAGAATTAGTAGGTCAAAGCCCTCTAAATGAAACAGGCTATGGCTGTGCTGGTGCTTTTGATGCTCAATATAATCAACAATGGGGTGGTAAGACTGTTGCTCCAAAAGAATTAGATAAATATTATTTCTATATTAATGATGATCATGAATTAGCTCTTCGTGAAAGAACTGCTGATGAATTAAAGGATGCTGGTGGAGAACAAATTAAAGAGACTCCAGTTCATGGTGAATTAACTAAAGAAGATGAAGTTGAAAAATTTGTAACAATTGCTGATGTTCTTGCTTTACAAGAAGGTAAAGAAGTTAAGGATGCAAAGGGTGTTATTACATATGTAAATGATACTGTTGCATACGTTCAAGATGAAAATGGTAATACAGTTAGAGTAACTGCAGATGCACTTAAAGATGCTGTTGTTGGTGATACTGTTGCATTTAGTGGAACTTTAGCAACTGTTAAAGGACAACCACAAGTAAATGCTACTGCTGTAAGAACTATTAAAGGTTATGGCGAAGTTAAAGCTATTGCTGAAAAAACTGTTACTGCTGATAATGTAGCTGACTTTGTTGGATTAAAGAATAATTTAAAGAAGATTAAAGCTGTTAAAGCTGAAGTAAAAGAAACTAATAAAGTTAAAATTGGTGATGTTGAATTTACAGTAGATACTGATTTAACTGTTGGCGATTTTGTAGACTTTACTGGATATTATGCAGTTGTTGATGGAAAGAATACTATTCATAATGTTGAAGATGTAGCTAAGTATGTTAAAATAACTGTTAACACTGGTGATGTTACTGAATCTAAAGCAGGAGCAGTTGGTACTGTATTAGAATTCTCACCATCAAAAGCTGATTCATCATATGTATTTGTTAAATGGCAAGTTAAGAATGCTAATAATGAATGGGAAGACTTCTCAACTGAAATTGATTTAAAGGTTAAAGTTGGTGAAGCCGATGCAGAATATCAAGCAATCTTTGATTTTGCTCCTTGGGCAAAATTGCCTGAAGGATATGCCGAATATGCAAATCATGATGTTAACTCTACATCAGGAGACTCAGAATTTACAGTTTGGAAAGGAAGCCAAAAATTCCATTTAAATAGTGCTTGGGATAATTGGTCAAACGAAAGTAAGCAAAATTATCGTTGGAGAGTTTATGTTGTAGTTGATGCAGAAGGCAAGATTTGTTATGCTGTTGTAAATCCAGGTAACGGATTTGGTGGACCAAGCGCACAATCATATGTTGTAAATTCAGCTTACACAGTAACAAAGAATGAAGAAACTGGAAAATGGGAAACTAATAACCCTGCATTTGTTTTATTAGATGGATATGATAGCTATGATGTAGATCCAGTTGCTGCTGAAAAATTTGAAGTAGTAATTCCTGAAGGTGGATTTGCTATCACAGCTCATACAAATGGTGCAAATGATATAGTTAAGATGATTACAAAAGGTGCACAAGCTACTGCTGATGAAAATGTATTTAATAAGAGAGCACCAGAATTTGACGATGTAAGATTATACTACGATACTGCAAACAAAAAAGTTAAAGCATATAAGTATGACGAACCTCAACCAGCAGTATTTGCTGGAGACGATAAAGTTGTTCTTGACAAAGATGGCTACACAATTGGTGTTGATGCAACTGGAAAAGTTATGTATGCTTCATTTGGTTTAGGCGGCGGTTATGGTGGACCAGCAGATGGATTTTACCATGATGGAACATATAGTCGTGTAAATGGACAAATTTGTGGTATATTTAATGTATGGGAAGACTTTAAGCCTTGGACTGAAGACCCAGCAGCATGTAATAATTATGATGTAGTTATTCCAGAAGGTGGTATGATTATTTCAGATACTACAAGCAAAATGGCAAATTTAATTAAAGAATTAACTGGAAAAGATGTTAATGAATTTGCAGGTAAGGGTAATTTATTATTTGAAGAAAATGTAGTAAAAGGATCATTAAATAATAAGGTTGTAAAAATTGTTGATGGAAAAATAACTGTTGAAGATAAAAGTGTAACTCCAGTTGACACTAAAGAATATCAACCTATTACATATACTGATTCAAAATATAGAATGAATTTCTTTGATCAATTTAAAGAAAAAGTTGCTGAAAAAGAAGCAAAAGAGACTTTAACATCAGAATTAGTTACAGAAATCTTCTATGATAATGAAAATGCACAAATGTGGGCTGATTCAGGATTCTCATCAATTGTTTATACAGACAATACTATTTTCCAAACTAAGACTTCTGCTTGGGGTGGAAATATAATGGTTGTAAATAAAGATGGAAAAATTGAATATATTGGATCATTCGCTGGTGGAAAAGAAAAAGGAATCAGTAAGGATAATTACTATTTAAGAGCTAAAAATGTTTCTGAATCTCCAGCAGTTGATGCTAATGGAAATATTTGCATCCCAGAGGGTGGATTTGCAATCCAAGTTTGGACAGGTGTAAATGACACAGCAAGTCATAAATTAGCTTATAGTGGCTATGATGTAATTAGATCATTTGTTTTAGCTTCTATGGGTTCAAATTACATGAAAGTTGATACTATGCCAACTGATCATATTGTTGGAAATACAGAAACAGCTGCTACAAAAGCATATGGTGAAAATAAGACTTTAGCTGTTGAACAAGGTAAAGCAAATATTATGTTTTCAAATATTTTTACTGGATATCTTGATTATTTAACTGTAACAAGAGAAACAGTTGAAGATGTTTACTTCAAGGGTAAATTAGTTGTTAGCTCAACTGATACTGCTCAAAGTATTGTTCAAAGAGCTCTAGTAAAGACAGAGTATGCTAGAACTGTACTTAATAATGATGAAGAATTTTCTAAGCTTTATGATCAAAATATTGGTGGAATCAACTGGGGATTAGACAATTCTACAGCTGTACACATTAATAATTATCTTAATGGTACTTCTGATCATGCAACTTTAATTTCATCATTAAAGGCTGAAGCTATGGGGTTATCATATCTTGGCGATTCATATAAAGTAATTTGGGCAGCACTTAGTTTAACTATTTACGAATAATATCTTTTTAAATAATTTAATCAAAGGATTCAAGTGAAAGCTTGAGTCCTTTTTTATAAAAAAAGCAAAAAAAACAATTGACATAAATGCCAAATTAGTTCATAATATTAGAGCATATGAAAGAAGGCCTATAAGGTCTAATTTTAAAGAGCCGGGCGGAAACGCCTGGTATTGTGTGAATGAAAGGAGAAAAAATATGCCAACAATTAATCAACTTGTTAAACAAGGAAGACAAAAAAGTGTTGTTAAATCTAAAGCTCCTGCATTAGGTAAAGGAAAGAACCTTTTACTTAAGAAGGAAACAAAGGTTAATTCACCTCAAAAGAAGGGTGTTTGTACTCGTGTAAGTATCATGAACCCAAAGAAACCTAACTCTGCAAACAGAAAATATGCCCGTGTAAGACTATCAAATGGTTTTGAAGTTACAGCATATATCGGTGGAGAAGGACATAACCTACAAGAACACTCAGTTGTAATGATCCGTGGCGGACGTGTTAAGGATTTACCAGGTGTACGTTACCATATCATTCGTGGAACTAGAGACTGTGCAGGTGTAAAAGATAGAAAGCAAGGACGCTCTTTGTATGGAACAAAGAAGCCAAAAGCTTAATTTAGGATAAGGAGGAAATCAAAATATGCCACGTAGAGGATGTATTGCTAAAAGAGATGTACTACCTGATCCAGTGTACAATTCAAAATTAGTTACTAAATTAGTAAATAAGATTATGTTAGATGGTAAAAAAGGAACTGCTCAAGGTATCTTATATGGTGCATTTGCTCTTGTTGAAAAGAAAACAGGCGAAGCAGCATTAGATGTTTTTGGAAAAGCATTATCTAACATTACACCAGTTGTTGAACTTAAGGTTCGTCGTATTGGTGGACAAAATTACCAAGTACCAGTAGAAGTTTCAAAAGAAAGAAAAATCACTTTAGGTTTAAGATGGTTAGTTAACTATTCAAGAAACCGTGGTGAAAAGACTATGGAAGAAAGACTTGCTGCTGAAATTATTGATGCTGCAAATGGTGTTGGTGCTTCAGTTAAGAAAAGAGACGACACTCACAAGATGGCAGAAGCAAATAAAGCATTTGCTCACTTCCGTTGGTAATTTTAATAATAGGTTGTTGATAAATTTATGGGACGCGAATATAGCTTAGAAAAAACTAGAAATATCGGTATCATGGCTCACATCGATGCTGGTAAGACTACTACAACAGAACGTATATTATTTTATACAGGTGTAAGCCACAAAATTGGTGAAGTTCACGATGGAACTGCAACAATGGACTGGATGGAACAAGAAAGAGAAAGAGGTATTACAATTACTTCTGCTTCAACTACAGCTCACTGGAAAGGATATAGATTAAACATTATCGATACTCCAGGACACGTAGATTTTACAGCTGAGGTTGAAAGATCATTAAGAGTACTTGATGGTGCTGTTACAGTACTTGATGGAAAAAATGGTGTTGAAGCTCAAACTGAAACTGTTTGGAGACAAGGAAGCAAATACAATGTTCCAAGAATTGTATTTGTAAACAAGCTTGATGCAATTGGTGCTGATTTTGAAATGTGTATTGAAACACTTCATAGTAGACTTGCTGCTGCAGGATATGCAGTTCAATATCCAGTAGGTAGAGAAAATAACTTTAAAGGAATTATTGATATTATTGAAAAGAAAACCTATATCTATAATGATGATAAAGGCTTAGATGTTACAATAATGGATAAGGTACTTGAGGGTTATGAAAGCAAGGTTGAAGAATTAAGAGGTAAATTGTTTGAAGCAATTTCTCAATATGATGATGCATTCTTTGAAAAATATATGGAAGATCCAACTGGTGAAAGCATGGACATTGCTGATATTAAAAAGGCAATTAGATCAGGTGTTTTATCTGGAGAATTCTTCCCAGTATTTGCTGGAGCATCATACAAAAACAAAGGTATCCAATTACTTTTAGATGGAGTAATTGATTATTTACCAAGTCCTTTAGATGTTGAACCTGCAAAGGGTACATTAAATGATGAAGAGTACATTGTACCAGTATCAGATGATGCTCCATTCTCAGCTTTAGCATTTAAGGTTATGACAGACCCTTATGTTGGTAAATTAACATACATCAGAGTATATTCTGGAAAATTAACTTCAGGCTCTTATGTTTATAATTCAACAAAAGGTAAAAAAGAAAGAATTTCAAGAATTCTATTAATGCACGCAAATTCAAGACGTGAAATTAATGAATTATATACTGGAGATATTGCTGCAGTAATTGGCTTAAAGGATACTACAACTGGTGATACTTTAGCAAATGAAGATACACCTGTAATTTTAGAATCATTAACTTTCCCAGAGCCAGTTATTTCACAAGCAATTGAACCATGCTCTAAAAACGATCAAGAAAAATTACAAATTGCTTTAGCAAAGCTTGCTGAAGAAGATCCAACATTTAAAGCATATACTAATGCTGAAACTGGACAAACAATCATTTCTGGTATGGGTGAGCTTCACCTTGATATTATTGTTGACCGTGTACGTCGTGAATTCCACGTACAAGCAAATGTTGGAGAGCCACAGGTTGCATATCGTGAAACAATTCAAGCAACAGGTGAGGTTGAAGGTAAATTCGTACGTCAAAGTGGTGGTAAGGGCCAATACGGTGATGTATGGATTAAGTTTGAACCAAACCCAGGAAAGGGCTTTGAATTCGTTGATGGTACTGTTGGTGGAAGTGTTCCTGGAGAATACATTAAGCCAGTTAGAGATGGACTAGTTGATGCTATGGCTGGTGGTATTAAATGGGGCTATCCAGCAATTGATATTAAAGCTACATTATTTGATGGATCATACCATGAGGTTGACTCTTCAGAAGCAGCATTTAAAATTGCCGCATCTATGGCATTCCATCAAGCAGCAAATGTTTGTAAGGCAGTTTTACTTGAACCAATTATGAGCCTTGAGGTTACAGTGCCTATGGAATACATGGGTGACGTAATGGGTAATATTTCTTCAAAAAGAGGAAAGATTGATGGTATGGAAGCAAAAGGAAATGCTCAAATTATCAAAGCCTTTATTCCACTAGCTGGAATGTTTGGCTATGCTACATCACTTCGTTCTTTAACTGCTGGAAGAGGAACATTTACAATGCAATTTTCTCATTATGAAGTAGTTCCTGAATCAATAATGAGCAAAATGGAAGCAAAACATTAAAAAAAAAGGTTTTTGAATCAATTTATATTGATTTAAAATATAAAAAATTATAAAATAATACTATAGTAAAAAATATTGGAGGAAAATTAAAATGGCAAAAGCAAAATTTGATAGAAGTAAGCCACACGTTAATATTGGTACAATCGGACACGTTGACCATGGAAAAACTACACTTACTGCAGCTATCACTAAAGTATTAGCAGAAAAGGGTGGAGCTACATTCACTAAATATGATGAAATCGATAAGGCTCCAGAAGAAAAAGCAAGAGGTATCACTATTAATACTGCTCACGTAGAATACCAAACAGAAAAGAGACACTATGCACACGTTGACTGTCCAGGACACGCTGACTATGTAAAGAACATGATTACTGGTGCAGCTCAAATGGATGGAGCAATCTTAGTTGTTGCAGCTACAGATGGACCAATGCCTCAAACTCGTGAACACATCTTACTTGCTCGTCAAGTTGGTGTTCCTTACATCGTTGTTTACCTAAATAAATGTGATATGGTAGATGATGAAGAATTATTAGACTTAGTTGAAATGGAAGTTCGTGATTTATTAACTGAATATGGATTCCCAGGCGATGATACTCCAATCATTCGTGGTTCAGCTTTAAAGGCTCTTGAAGGAGATCCTAAGTATGTTGAATCTATCAACCAATTAATGGAAGCTGTTGACACATATATTCCTACTCCAGTTCATGATACAGATAAACCATTCTTAATGCCTATCGAAGACGTTATGACAATTTCTGGTCGTGGTACAGTAGCTACAGGACGTGTTGAACGTGGTATTATTAATTTAAACGACCCAGTTGAAATCGTTGGTATTAGAGAAACTCAAAAATCAGTTGTTACTGGTCTTGAAATGTTCCGTAAGCTATTAGACTTCGCTGAAGCTGGAGATAACGTTGGTGCATTACTTCGTGGTATCAACAGAGATCAAGTTATCCGTGGTCAAGTATTAGCTAAACCAGGATCAGTTCATCCACATCACAAGTTCACTGCAGCTTGTTATATTTTAACTAAAGAAGAAGGCGGACGTCATAAACCATTCGTTAAGAATTATCGTCCTCAATTCTACTTCAGAACTACTGACGTTACAGGCGTTATCGAATTACCTGATGATGTAGCAATGGTTATGCCAGGTGATAACGTAACATTCACTGTTGAATTAATTCACCCAATCGCTGTTGAAAAGGGAACTAAGTTCTCAATCCGTGAAGGTGGACACACAATCGGTGCTGGAAACGTTGTAGATATTATTGAATAATTAATCTAACAATTTTAAAAACTTACTGTAGAAATATGGTAAGTTTTTTGTTTTGTTGGTATAATAAGTAGTGATGTTTAGGAAGTGAAAAGAATATGAATGATAAAATAATTATAAAAGGTGCTAGAGAAAATAATTTAAAAAATATTAATCTTGAATTACCAAGAAATAAGCTTATTGTAATGACAGGATTATCAGGAAGTGGTAAAACCTCTTTAGCATTTGACACAATATACGCAGAAGGCCAAAGAAGATATGTTGAATCATTATCACCTTATGCTAGACAATTTTTAGGAGGAGTTAGAAAACCTGATGTTGATTCAATCGAAGGCTTATCACCTGCTATTTCAATTGATCAAAAAACAACAAGCCATAACCCTCGTTCAACTGTTGGAACAGTAACAGAAATATATGATTATTTAAGATTACTTTATGCTCGTATAGGTACTCCTTTTTGTCCAACACATAATATTCCAATTGTTGGTTTAACAATTAGTGAAATTAAAAATAAAATATTTGAATTTGAAGAAAATTCTCGACTAACTATTATGTCTTTAATAGTTGATAATAAAAAAGGTAGTCAAAAAGACTTATTTGCTAAATTATTAAAAAGTGGCTTTATAAGAGTTAAAATTGATGGCGAACTTGCCTTAATTGAAGATTATGTTGAAAATGGTTTGTCAACTAATAGTAAGCATACAGTTTATTTAGTAGTTGATAGAATTATTTTAAAGGAAGAAAATAATGATAGATTAGTTGAAGCTTTAGAACTTGCTTCAAAATATGGGGAAGGTATAATTCACGTTTTAGTAAATGATAAAGAATATGTTTATTCAACTAATTATGCTTGTAAAATTTGTGGCTTTAGTATAGGAAAATTAGAACCTCGTTTATTTTCATTTAATGCTCCTCAAGGCGCATGTAGTGAATGTAAAGGACTTGGAATAAAAATGGAAGTTAATCCAGATATTTTAGTTGAAGATGATAGCTTATCATTAAATGAAGGAGCTATAACTTATTATAAAAATATACTTGGCAGTGAAAATCTTGAATGGCAGGAATTTGTTTATCTTTGTAAATACTATAATATAGATATGAATAAGCCTTTTAAGGATTTAACTAAATATGAAAAGCAAATTGCTTTAGTAGGCTCAGATATTCCTTTAAAGTATACTTTAACATCAAGAAGTGGCAATCAAATGCATCGAAATGGCTTTATTGAAGGGCCTAAAAGCCATATTGAAAGATTATATATGGAAACACAATCATCAATGCTTAGAGATTGGTATTTTTCCTTTATGATGGAAACTAAATGTACAAAATGTGATGGTAAAAGATTAAATGAAAAGCCATTAGCAGTTAGAATCGATGGTTTAAATATTGCAGATCTTACAGCAAAGCCAATTAATGAAATATATGATTTTTTAATTAATATGAACATTACTAATCAGCAAAAAGAAATCGCTAAGCTTTTAATTGAGGAAATAAAAAATAGATTATCCTTTTTAATTAATGTTGGCCTTGATTATTTAACGCTTGATAGAATGGCTTCAACCTTATCAGGTGGTGAAGCTCAACGAATTCGTCTTGCAACTCAAATTGGTAGTAAGTTAACTGGTGTTTTATATGTGTTAGATGAGCCATCAATTGGATTACATCAAAAGGACAATGAAAAGCTAATTCAAACAATGAAAAGTATGCGTGATCTTGGAAATACTTTAATTGTTGTTGAACATGATGAAGATACAATGCTTGCTGCTGATTTTTTAGTTGATATAGGGCCACGTGCTGGTGTTCATGGTGGTGAGGTTGTAGCATGTGGAACACCACAAGAGGTAATGAATAATTTAAATTCAATAACTGGTGATTATTTAGCCAAAAGAAAGGTTATTAATGTACCAAATACTAGACGTAAGGGAAATGGAAAATACCTAACTATAGTGAACGCTAGTGAAAATAACTTAAAGCATATTACAGTTAGTATTCCACTAGGAATGTTTACTGTAATTACAGGCGTTTCTGGAAGTGGAAAATCAACATTAATTAATGACACATTATATCAAAAAATTTATAAGGAGCTTTATAAAAAGCAAAGAATGCAATATGGTAAATGTGATAGAATTGATGGAATTGAAAACATTGATAAAATTGTTAATGTAACACAAGATCCAATTGGTAGATCACCACGAAGCAATCCGGCAACATATACAGGGGTATTTGATTTAATTAGAGATATTTTTGCTCAAACTATTGAAGCTAAAGAAAGAGGATACACTAAAGGCAGATTTTCATTTAATGTACGAGGTGGCAGATGTGAAAAATGTGAAGGTGATGGCGTAATAAGAGTGCCAATGCATTTTTTACCAGATGTATATGTCCCTTGTGAATTGTGTAATGGAAAAAGGTATAATGAAGATACATTAAAGGTCAAATATAAGGAAAAAAATATTTATGATGTTCTTGAAATGACAATTGAAGAAGCTTATGATTTCTTCAAAAATCATAGTAAAATTGCAAATAAATTAAAGGTACTATTAGATGTTGGCCTTGGCTATGTTAAGGTTGGTCAAAATGCTTTAACCTTGTCAGGTGGTGAGGCTCAACGTGTAAAGCTTGCTAATGAACTTCAAAAAAAGGCAACAGGCAAAACATTATTTATTCTTGATGAGCCAACAACTGGTTTACATACTGATGACGTTAAACGACTAATTGATGTTATAAATAGAATCGTTGATAATGGCGATAGTGTTGTTATGATTGAGCATAACCTTGATATGATTAAGGTGGCAGATTATATAATCGATTTAGGACCAAATGGTGGAAATAAAGGTGGAATGGTTATTGCTAAAGGAACACCTGAGGAAATAAGTAAGGTACAAAATAGCTATACTGGAATGTTTTTAAAAAAAGTATTAAATAAATAAAATGAACAAAAAAATGCATTTTATTTTTTTTCGTTTTAAAGTATGTTAATATATGGTAAAATAATAAAAGAAATGGAAGTGAGCTTTAATGTATATTACTAATATAATGTATATAGCAAAAACAGCAATTTGGCCATGGCTTTTTGACCATAATGATGATATAGGTGTATTTTTAAGATTTAATGGAACAGATTTAATCAGATGGTATGCAATTTGCATATTAGCTGGAATGGTATTATGCTTACTTAGATGTCGAAAGGAATTAAAATATAAGGGATTACCAGAGGATTATTATGACAATTTCTTCTTTTCAGTAATTCCCATTGCCTTAGTTGGAACTAGACTTTGGTATGTAATTGCTAATTTTAGTGAATTTAATAAAGGTAATTTTATTAAATCTTTTTTAGCAATTATTGGTTTTAGCAATGGTAGATTTGAACTATCTGGCCTTGCAGTTCAAGGTGGAGTTTTATTTGGTGTTTTATGGGGAATAATTTATTTTACAAAAATAAAAAAGAAATATCCTTTAGGATTACATTTTGATATTTGTGTATCATCAATTCTTATAGGTCAAATATTAGGAAGATGGGGTAACTTCTTTAATGGTGAGGTTTATGGAAAACTTGTTGATAGAAGTACTTTATCTTGGTGGATTCCTGGCTTTGTAATTGATTATTGTACAGGAATTGGAAGCAATTCACAGGTTGGAAAAGCAAGCGTTCATATTCCATTATTTTATATTGAAAGTATGATTAATATAATAGGCTTTATTTTGATTGGTGTTTTAACTTGGAGATATTGGAAGAAATTTAGAAAGCCTTATCAGGTTGGATTTTTATATTTTATTTGGTATGGAACTGTAAGATTATGTTTAGAACCATTAAGGGATGATCAGTTTATCATGCCAGGCTTTTTTAAACTACCTGCTTCAATGTTTATGTCAATTGTTTATATAATAATTGGTGTTGTAGGCTTTATTGTTTCATTTATTTATTATAGAAATGTTAAAGATATTGATGATGCTTACAAAATAAATTACTTTAAAGAGGAAGAAGCTAAAAAACAAGCTTTACATGATGAAGAATTAAATAAAAAAATTGAAGCTAAAAAGGCGGAAATTAGAGCAAGAAAAAAAGGTGAAATAAATGGACAAAATATATGATGTAATAATAATTGGTGCTGGCCCTAGTGGCCTTTCTGCGGCTATTTATGCAAAACGTGCCAACCTAGAGGTATTAATAATTGAAAAAAGTACTCCTGGTGGACAATTAATTAATATAAATAAGATTCATAATTACCCAGGCTATGATAAAGAAGATGGAGCATCTTTAGCTTATATGATGTATAAGCAAGTGACGGATTTAAATGTTGAATTTGCTTTTGATGAGGTTATTAATATTCAAAATAATAACGATTTAAAAATTGTTTATACATTGAATGATAAATATAGCTGTAAAAATGTAATAGTCGCCACTGGTACAACCTATGCCAGATTAAATGTATTAAATGAAAAAAAATATATAGGTAAAGGAATTTCTTATTGTGCCGTTTGTGATGGTAAGTTTTTTACAAATAAAGAAATTGCAGCTTTAGTAAATAATGAGCACTCATTAGATGAAGCTTTATATTTAACAAAATATGCTAGTCATATTTATATTTTAGCGTTAAGTGATATTACAAACTATAAAAGCTATAATGAATTAATAAAAACTAATAAGATAACAATTATTCCAACAAAAAAAGTAAGCAAATTATACGGAGAAGATGTATTAGCTAGTCTTGACATAATTAATAATGAAAATATTGTGATTAACATTTCTATATCTTGCTTATTTGTTTTAACAACATCATTACCTTCTAATACATTTTTAAGTAAATATGATATATTTACTAGCAATGGCTATATGGATGTTGATAGCAATTATCAAAGTAAAATAGAAGGAATATTTGGAATAGGAGATGTTATTAATAAAAGCTTAAGGCAAGTAATAACTGCTTGCGCTGATGGTGCTATTGCAGCCCAATATATTGCAAGTAAAAGGAAGTGAGTTTATGTCTTTCGCATCTAAGGTTAAAGATGAATTGGCTTTAAAGGATGCTGAATATGAGCGTGATGAATTAACAGCGCTTTTTAAAACTGCTGGTAATATTACAATTTCAAATAAAAGAATGACAATTAACTTCAAAACTGAAAATGCTAAAATTGCACAAAAGGTCTTTAAAAAAATTCATCAGCTATATAATATAAAGCCATTAACATCAATATATAAAAGCATGAAATTGAAAAAAAGCAATTTCTATTGCTTATGCATTAATGAAAAGGTTGATTATATTTTAAATGATTTAGATTTAATTGAGTTAAATAATTTAAAAAACATAAGTAGAAGTGATAGAAGAATAAAGTCATTTTTAGGTGGATGCTTTATGGGAAGTGGATCTGTTAACGATCCAAAGAAAACAAATTACCATTTAGAAATGGCTTTTATTGATGAGGTTTTTGCCAAAGAGGTTTTGCGCTTAATGGAAAAGATTAATCTATCTCCAAAAATCATTGCAAGGCGTAATCAAATAGTTGTATATTTAAAAAAATCCCAGGAAATAGCTGATTTTCTTGCCGGGATTAAAGCAACAAATTGCTATTTTGAATTTGAAGATTATCGTATGGAAAGAGATTATGTTAATAGTGGAAATCGTTTAAACAATTGTGACATAGCCAATTCTGTTAGAATAAATATGGCAGCTAATGAGCAAATAAAAAATATTGAAATAATTAAGAAATATAGTTCCTTAGCATTTTTAGAAAAGGATTTAGAGATTTTAGCTAATTTAAGAATTAATAATCCTGAGGATTCATTAAAGGAATTAGCTGACAAATTTAATGAATTAACTAATAAGAATATTACAAAAAGTGGAATCAATCATTTATTTAATAAAATTAAAATTATTGCAAATAGCTATAAAAGTAATGAGTGAAGGTGAGAAAAATGAAAGGCAAAGTAAAAAGAATTATAATAGGTATAATACTAGTTATTTCTTCATTACTATTAGGAATAATTAGTGGTGTTAAAGCTTCATCTTCTGTTACTATAAACAATAATGAATTTGATTCCTTAATAAACACTTTAAAAAATAATTGGTATAGTGAGATCTATTATGGTAAAGATTATGATGAGGATGTTTTAATTGATCAATTCATTGGAGCACTTTCAACTAATGAAAAGACTTTTTTAGATCCATATACATATTTAACAAAAATAGATAATAGCCAAACTATTCCAATCAAAAAAGGAAAAAATGGAGTAACATTTACTAATTGCTTTAATTATCCTGTAGTTAGTAATATTGAAAAAAATGGTAGTGCTTATAATAAACTTGAAATTGGAGATATTGTCTTAAAAGTTGGAAAGAAAGATAATGATACCATAAAATATTATTCAGTCCTTGATGATAGCATTAATTTTTCAAATCTTTTTGATAATGCTATGGGTCAAGCAAATGAAGATTTATACATAAGCGTTGCTCGATTTAATAAAAATAGCTTTGATAAAATTGATTATACATTAACATTAAATGAAAGAAATGAAGATACCTATGCTTCTTTAGTTGATTGTGATATAAAAGATACTACAATGGTTTCATTAAATAGCTTTGTTTGTCAAGGAAATAATGATTTATCTTGCAATCAGCTTGATAATATTTTAAATAACAATCCATCTAAAAATTTAATTTTTGATTTAAGAAATAATGGCGGAGGTGCTTTAGCATCAGCAATTAATATATGTAATTTGTTTTTACCTGAAAAAACATTAATTACAACGCTATTACCAAAAGATGCTACTATGGCCAGAAAATATTATACAGAAAATCCTAAAAAGTATTCTTATGAAAATATATTTATTTTACAAAATGATAGAACTGCTTCAGCTTCAGAGGTCGTTATTTCTGCTTTATCATATTATGCTAAAAATAATAATGGTAATGGAGACTATAACTTATATTTAATAGGTAATAAATCATATGGAAAGGGCATTGCCCAAACATCATTTAATGTACTTGACAATAAATATAAATTACAATATACCTGTGCTAAATGGTTAAGGCCAGATAATTCTTGGATTGGAATGAAAGGCTCTAAATTTGAAGAAAACTACCATCTAGGCTTTGATACAACTAGCAACTGTGAGGTAAAAAAAGATGAAATACTTTCCTTAATGGAAACATATAGTTCAAAAAAATACATATATTTAAAAAATTCTAATTTTGATGCTTATCAATATGATAAGGTATCTGTATTAAATAAATACCTAATGGACCTATTTAATAAAATGTATGATAAAAGCTATCGTGATGATATGTATTTTGATAATACCTGTATAGAAGCAATAAAAGAGTTCCAAAAAATTAACAATGTAGATCAAACAGGTATATTAAATGAAAATACCTTCTTATATCTAATAAAAGATTTTTATAATAGAAAAACTTCATTTGATAATTCTCATTTACAGATCGTTAATAATTTATTAAAAAAATGAATTTAATGATACCTTTTTACTTCAATAAAAGGATTATGAATAATTCTTAAGCATATTTTTAAAATTAGAAAGAAAAATATTAATTTATTAATAAAATTAAAGCAATGAGAAAATGATTAAAAAATTACATAGGAGGGAGAAAGTTATGTTTAAATTGGAAGCACACTATAAACCAGTTGGTGACCAACCAAAAGCAATCAATGAACTCGTAAATGGTTTAGAAAAAGGAAAAAAAGTACAAGTTTTATTAGGTGCAACAGGAACTGGTAAAACATTCACTATAGCTAATGTAATTGCAAGTGTTAATAAGCCAACAATTATTATGGTACACAATAAGACTTTAGCTGGACAGCTTTATGCAGAATTTAAGGAACTATTCCCACATAATAGAGTCGAATATTTTATTTCAAACTTTGATTTTTATCAACCAGAAGCTTATATTGCTGCAACTGATACATATATTGATAAGACTGCTCAATCGAATATGGATATTGAAATGATGCGTGTTTCAGCAGTTTCTTCATTACTAAGTCGAAAGGATACTATAGTTGTTGCCTCAGTTGCAGCTATTTATTCACTCGGAAATCCCAATGAATTTAAAAATTTAATGCTTGATTTTAGAGTCCATGAGCAGTATAACCGTAAGGATGTTGTAAAAGCCTTAATCGAAGCACAATATATTAGAAATGATATAGACTTACAGCCAGGAACCTTCTCATTTAAAGGCGATGCTTTAGAAATAGCTCCCTTTATGGCAGAAAGTGAAGTTGTTAGAATTGAATTCTTTGATGAGGAAATTGAAAGAATAGTATTAATTGATCCATTAACTAAAAAAGTTAAAAAAAGTATAAATATGTTTTCTTTATTCCCAGCCTATGAACATATTTCATCACGAAATAAGATTGCTCATGCTTGTGAAACAATAAAAGAAGAACTATTTGAAAGGGTAAAATATTTTAACGCTAACAATAAGCCTCTTGAGGCTGAAAGAATTACCCAAAGAACATTCCATGATATTGAAGCTTTACAGGAATTTGGTGTATGCTCAGGAATCGAAAATTATTCAAGACATATAGATAATCGAAAGGAAGGAGAAACACCTTATTGCATTTTTGATTACTTTGCTGATGATTATTTATTAGTAGTAGATGAATCACATGTAACACTACCACAAATTAGAGGAATGTATAATGGCGATAGAAGTAGAAAGGAATCATTAGTTGAATATGGCTTTCGTCTTCCAAGCGCTTTAGATAACCGTCCTTTAAAATTTGATGAATTTGAAAGTAAAATACATCAAGCAATATTCGTAAGTGCTACTCCTGGTGATTATGAGCTTGCTAAAGCTAATAATGAGGTGGTAGAGCAAGTTATCCGTCCAACAGGATTATTAGACCCTCTTGTTGAAGTAAAGCCAACAAAAAATCAAATTGATGATATTATTGAGCAAATTAGAATTACAACATCTAAAAATGAAAGAGTTTTAATTACAACCCTTACTATAAGAATGGCTGAGGATTTAACGTCATATCTTAAAAATATTGGCTTAAAGGTTGTTTATATGCATAGTGAAATAAAAACCCTTGAAAGAACACAAATCCTTTATGAATTACGTAAAGGAAAATATGATGTATTAATAGGTATTAATTTATTAAGAGAAGGCCTTGACCTACCAGAGGTTTCCTTGATTTGTATTTTAGATGCTGATAAGGAAGGCTTTTTAAGAAGTGAACGTAGCTTGATTCAAATTATAGGCCGTGCTGCAAGAAATGAACATGGAAGAGTAATAATGTATGCAAATTCTATTACTGAATCAATGCAAAAAGCTATTGATGAAACTAATAGACGTCGTAGTATACAAGATAAATATAATAAGGAGCATAACATTACTCCACATACAATAATAAAAGAAATAAAAGAGCCAGAAACCTTAATTAATAAAGAAGATACTATTAAAAAAATATCATCAACTGATAAAAAGGTAAGTAAAAAGCAGCTTGAGGAGTTGATTAATTCTTTAACTAAGGACATGAAGGAAGCAGCTAAAAACTTAGATTTTGAGCAAGCTGCCTCATTACGTGATATGATTTTAGAATTAAAGAGTGAATTATAGTGCTTTTATTTATTAAAATGTAATAAAATTATTTGTAAAAAATTACAAATGTGTTATAATCTATTTGTTACAAAAAAAAATTACTATGTTTAGGAGGATTTTTTATGAGTATAGTTTTACATATCTTATTCTTTATATCTGCTGCTGTTCTTGTTGTTGCAACTCTTTTACAAGGTGGTAAATCAGCAGGCGCTTCTGGAGCCATTATGGGTGGTGGAATGAATTTATTCACTAACGTAAAGGAAAGAGGTATTGAAAAAGTCGTATCAAAGATTACATTAATTTCAGGAATCTGCTTTATGACTTTTGCAATTTTGATTAAAATATTAAACTAAAAGAGCTTAGGCGCTCTTTTTTTTATCAAAAAAGCATTATTTTAATTATTTACTCTAAGCAAATAATAATAATATAAATGCTTAAAAATTAAAGGAGAATAAAAGCATTATGGAAATAAAGGAAAAAATAATTGAATATATAAATAACGATAATTATAAAAAGGAAAATATTGATGAATTGGCTTTATCCTTAAATGTTTCAATGCTATCATTTAAAGAATTTGTTAAAGCAATTAATGAACTTGAAAATGAAGGAATTATTTATATAACTAATAAAGGATACATTCATAATGCAGCTAAGGTTAATATTTATATTGGTACAATTAAATCCTTAAAAAAATATTATGGTTTATGTGAGTTAAAGGATGGTAATGTAGTTACAATATATAACGAGGATTTAAAGAATGCTTATGTTAATGATATAGTAAGAATACATTTAAATAAAAATGATACTGCTGAGGTAATGGATGTAATTTCGCATTCATTATGGCAGGTAGTAGCAACTTATAAAAATCATGAATTCATAGTTGATGAAAAAAACTTTCCATTTGAGCTAAAGGTAAAAAAGGAAAAAGAAAAATTTCATTTAGTTGATGGAAATATAGTTTTACTTAAAATAAAAAAATATGAAGGAATGCTATTGCTATGTGAAATAAAAGAAATTTTAGGCCATGCAAGCGATCCAGGAATTGATATATTAAGCCTAATAATTAAAAGTAATGTCAAATATAAATTTGATAATGAGCTTTTAACATTCACAAATAAAATTGTTGATTTAAAAACGAAAGACATTCCAAATGAATTAAAAAATAGAAAGGATTTTACTAACGAATTAATTGTTACAATAGATGGCTTAGATGCTAAGGATTTAGATGATGC
>CAKPZU010000013.1 GCA_934215405.1 uncultured Bacilli bacterium
GTTCTACACCAAGTTAAAGTACCCTTTGATGCTTCTGCTTCTTCTTTACTTTCAGTGTAGCCAACCTTTCTCATATAATCTTTTCTAACTAATACACCTTTTTGCTTTGTAATATTAACTGAAGGAATACCAATTATTTCATCATTAAAATTAGTTACTGAATAAATTGAATCACCAAGAGCATTTAAAATGTTTTTACCACCTTTTCTAAATGAAGCAGTTAAATCAAGAACAACATCTTGGCTTAATACTGTATCTTCAAGACCTGCTTGACCTAAATAGCTAACAGCACAATCCCATGCACTAGAACCCATTACTGGAGAAAAAGCATTGCTAAATGTTGAGTGTGATTCATATAAAATATTAAAGTTAACGGCATTACCTGTATCTTCATAGAATTTCTTTTCAATAGCTTCTTTTACAACATTTTCATCGACTCCTTTTACATATGCTCCATAAACGTTACTCTCATCTACATAAATTGTAATTGTAACTCGATTGTTTTTAACATCCTCCCATGGTAATTTTTCACTAGATGATGATGTTTCACTAGTTGGTGAAGATGGTAAAGTTGAAGTATCAGTAGTACCTCCACATCCTGTAATTGTTAAACAAGCTAATACTGTTACTAATAATTTGCTTTTGTTCATATTTTTCTCCTTTTTTTTATTCTTTTACTCCACCTTCAAGACTTCCTTTAATAAAGAATTTTTGAAGAAGTGGATAAATTAGTATTATTGGAATTAAAGAAATGATAACTGCTGCACTTCTTAATCCTCCATAATTTAAATTAGTATCACCAAAATAAGCCTTTAAGAATTCATCACTATCCTCAATTCGACGAATAAAAGCTTGAATTGGCCATAACTGATAGTGGTTACTATCAATAAATAATGATGCTGCAAACCAATCGTTCCACATTGCAACAGATGTATATAGTGAAATAGTTGCAATAATTGGAAGATTTAATGGTAATACTACTTTAAATAAAACCTGTAAATTAGTTGCTCCATCAAGTTCTGCTGCTTCAATTAATGCTTCAGGAACTTGACTGAAAAATTTTCTGGCTAATAATATATACCAAGCACTTACACCACTTGGTAAAATCAAAGCCCACAAAGTATTCATTAATCCAAGATTATTAATTAAGATATAATATGGGATTGTTCCTCCACTAAATAACATAGAAATAATGAAATAATATGTAAAGAACTTTTTGAATTGTAATTTTTTTCGAGTTAGCGCATAGGCGGCAAGTGAAGTTGTAAAAATCATTAGTACTGTAGTACAAATAACTACAAATAAAGAATTTAAAATAGAAATTACAAATTGATTACTTTCCATGCTAAATATAGCTTTGTAATACTCTAAAGAAAAATCTCTAATAATTAGGCTATATCCATATAGTGTTAAGGCTTTTGTCCCAGTAAATGAAGAGTTAATTAATAATAATATCGGAATGATAAAGATTAAAGCAAAGATAACCATGAATATAACATTACATACGCTGAATATTTTCTCGCCTTTTGATTTAATCATGTTAATATGCTCCCTCCCCAGTTTTCTTTTTTAAAATCTTATTACTAATAATTACAAGAATTAATGCTATTAAGCTTTGAAGCATTGACATTGCAGCAACTGCTGAATAATTACTTGCATTACCAATATTTTCGAAAACTATCATACCAATTGTATCTGTTGTATCACGTAGCATAGCACTTCCTCTAATCATAGTGTAGATTTGATCAAAGTCATCCCTAACTAAGTTACCTAAACTAAATACAACCTGAATTCCAAATGCTGGAAGTAATCCTGGTAAAGTTACATACAAGAATTGCTTAAATCCACCAGCGCCATCAATTCTAGCAGCTTCATAAATTGATTTATCAATTCCAGCCATTGCTGCTAAATAAACAATTGTTGAATATCCAGCAGTTTTCCACATAGCACTAGATGTTAATATTAATCTCCAATATTGCGGAGAGGAATAAAAATTAATTGGTTCTTTTCCTAAAGCTTCTAAAATTTTATTAAATGTTCCTCCATCAGTTGCAAGTAAGACATATGATAATGTTGAGATAACAACCCATGAAATAAAATATGGGAAATAAGAAACTGTTTGAACGACATTTTTAAATATGCCATTTTTTAAATAATTAAATAATACTGCTAGGGTGATAGCTATTAAAAATCCAAATATAAATTTCCAAAAGGCTAAGATAAAGGTGTTTTTCATTAACTTTCCAAAATCACTAGAAGGATTAGTAAACAAGTCAACAAAGTTTTTCATTCCAAACATTTGTGACCATTCACTATTCCATATGCCATCATTTACACGATAATTTTTAAAGGCTATGACTATTCCGCCCATTGGAATATACGAGAAGATAAATAACATAACAACAGAAGGAAGTAGCATTAAATATAAATCGATGTTTGTAACAATTAATTTCATTTTTTTAGAATGAATTGCCTTTTTAAATAGCCCATTTGTAATACCAATTATAATAAATGTTATTAATGCAATACCTAAAATAGAAAATATGCTAATTAGCACATAGTTTGGTGATAGTGTAAAATACACATATCCAGCAAAGCAATTTACATCCTTTTTTACTATTGATTGATCATTCGAATTAATAATTGAAACTTTTTGTGTTATTGGTTTAATAGTAATTGAATTTTTACTTACATTGCTAACATTTTTAGAACCATAAGCCTTAATATTACCTTTGAAATTAAATGTTATGCTTTCAAGGCCTTCAAAGTCTGCTAAGAAGAAGGTAAATACTTGTCCTTTTTTATCTTTAGCAAGCATTCCATCACTTTTAAATAAATCAATTGTTTCCTGTTCATTTAATGTTTTATTACCATCTAATAAAATTGGAGCAATAGCAGCATTTTCGTCACCGAATTTTTGATTATCAAATTTGTAAATCATACTATTTGATGCGCCATCATTTAATTTTGTATAGTTCTTATAAGCCCCGATAAACCAAGAATCAGTAATTAAGGAAACACTATCTGATTCTAAAATAAAATCTTTTGATTTTTTATAGGAATAAATTCCTAAGTCTCCTCCAATATTTCCTTTTGATAAATATTGAATTCTCATAAAAGATAATGTGGCTTCATAATAATCATCAAGTTCTTTTACTTTTTTAATTTTTACTCTATCTTCTTCACCTGAACAAACATTAGCAGCTAAAATAATATCATTTAATTTTTTATCAACATCTTCTCTTGTAATAATTACGTTATTGCCTGTTTCATCTTGATATTCTTTAGCAATTAAAATAGTTGCTTGTCCACTTCCATCTTTATTTATATCCATCGTTACATTACAACACGATGACATAACAAGGCAAATAAAGACTAAAAAGAATAAGGAAGCAATTTTTTTGAATTTATCTTTGACTTTCATTAATTATCACACCTTTCTTTTATAAATAATATTCAAACGCCACTATTAATGGCGTTTGAATTGTAAATTTAAAATATTAATTTTTCCTTTTTTTAAGACATAATGCTCCAAGTAAAGCAATTATTCCGATAAGGCATGAAGTTTCACCTCTACAGCCCTTTTTATTTTCGTTTGGCTTTTCTTCAACTGAAGAAATATTAGTACTACTATTTTCAATTTCACTTGAAGATGTGATTTCAGTAGGTGTGCTTGAAGGTTCTTCACTAGGTTTTTCACTAGGCTTTTCTTCACTATCTTTAATAACTTTATCAATTGCTAATTTTGCTTCATTTAAAACATTAGCATCCTTAGTTAATAATGATTTTTGCTCATCAGTTAAAGCATCATAAGCATTTTTAGCCATTTCATAAGCACTTTTAGCACTTTCAAGATTGTCTTTATTTACGTTAGTAATAACTTGCTCTAGTAATGCATCACATTCTTTAGCAATTTGTTTATTTATGATGTCATTTTTAACCTTAGCACCATCGTATGAAGTAACGCCTTCAATGTAGATGCCTTTAATTTCAAAGCCACCACTTCCTTGATTAATCGGATCTGAAACGAATGCTTCAAGGCCAAAGTAGCCACAATCCTTACTATCTTTATTTGTAGAAATATATTCTCTAACAAATGTTTTTCCACTTTCTCCACCAGTTAAAGAAATTATTGCTTTATAACCAACGTATTCATCGTTTTCATATAAATCAATAGTTTTAATAGAAATCTTTGTATAGTTTTTATAAATATGATGAATGTCAAGTTGACTACCTTCTTCATCAGTTGGATAATCTAATATAGTTTTAAAATCAGCAAGAGGATTACCAGCTGCATCTTTAGTCATAGGAATAACACCATTAACACATTCAACGATTTTAAAGCCATCGCCTCCTACTAATAAAACCATATAGTTTCCTTCTTGTAGCCAGCTACCTTTATTATGATGCTTAGCAATTGAATCTGCTCTAACAATAAAGTAGAAATTACCCCACGTACATTTTTGTAGATTTGAATCAATAATCCATGTAAATTCCATTTCATTTAAAGCTTTAGCAGTTGTATAAATACTTAAATCATTTGTTGATGAATTAACAATTAAAGAGCCATCTTTAGCTTGCATATCATCAAAGCCATCTAATTCGTAAATGTTATCCTTAGTCTGTGCAAAATTATAGCCATCAATTTTATTTGCATCTTCATATTCTTTTAAAGCAATTAAGGATTGCTCTAATAAATCAACATTTGTTACTTCAGTCTTTTCAATATCATATAATTCATCATAAGCTTTTTTAGCCGCTAAAATAGTCCTTGAATCTTTAGCATAATTAGTAATAGGTAAATTGATTTTAGCAATTAAAGCAACTACTGGATCGGCATATGATAAAATATCTTCATATTTATCTAATGCTTTTTTGCATTCTTCTAATTTTTTGACTAATGTAGCATCGCATTGTGATTTTTGTTCATCAGTTAATAATTCATATTTAGCACTAGCATCTTTTACTATTTTTGCTTGTCTTTCATAATTAACTCTATTATAAGCTTCATTAACTTCGTTTAATTTTTCTAAAGCTAACTTAGCTAATACCACTACATCAACATTTTCTAAATCAGATTTAATTTGATTATATTTATTAATGTCTTCACTAGAAACAAGTTCTTTTTGAGTATCTGTTAAACTATTATAAAGATTTGTAACATTGTTAAATTGATTTACAATATCTGAATAGTTATCAGCTGTAATTGTATCATAATTAATTTTAGTTAATTCATCTATAAATTTATTAGTATAATATAAATCCTTTGAATAAGATGATTTACTATCAGCTACATATAAACTAATTGTGTTATTAGTTAAATCAGGTGTATTGCCACTAGCTGTAAGTGCTAAACCAGCTGATTGATTTCCCCACAAAGATTTATATGGTAATAATATTTCATTGCTATATGTTTCACCTTTTCTTGAAGCATAATATGAAATATTTAATTTAACACCATCAGTTACATCTAAAACATCAAATGTTACCTCTGTTTTTTGTTGACAAATAAACCAAAATGAATTTCCATCAACACCAGGAATTAAAAATGTTTGATCTGTACCAATAACATTAATGTTACCTTCATCACATACTATTAATTGGTAACCAGCATGAGTAATACATAAAGCGATAAAGCTTCCGTTAGCATTGCTTGGAACAATTGTATTAGTAGTATTATTAAATGTCCATAATACTTTTGAAAATTCCTCAGCTTGACCCTTAACCATCAATACAACTCCACCCCATGAAGAATCTAAAGCTGTATAGTCAAGAACGAATTTAACTGTAGCATTACCATTAAATTCTTTTGTAATACCAAGTGATTGAATACCAGTTTGACTCATTGTACCATCATTAATTGCTGCATTGTATAGAGTTTTCCAATAATTAGCATCGCTATGATATTTATTAGCAACATCAATTAAGCTATAGCTTAATACTTCTAAATTAATTTCAACTTCATTATTTTCTTTAACATTAACGATTACTTTATAAGTACCATTAACATTAATTTTTATTTTTCCATCATTTCCTTTTTCGTAGAATGATCCTTGATATTTTACTTCATTAGTTGAATTATCAACAAATGATTTAACAGCATCGTATCCATGAGCTGATTTTTCATCATCTACAAGGAAGTTAACATTAAATTCTTGACCTTCTAAAAGATTTAATGAACTTGCAAATGAATGTGCAAATCCTTCATTTGCTTCAATTTTTTCAAATGTATAGCCATTATCTAATTTACATTCATATTTAGTTGTAGGAATAATAGGTACATCTACTGCTTCAATATTGTTAACCTTCATTGTAACTTCGATATTATGATTTTCATCAATAGTACCACTACCAGTTCTACCATAAGTTACATGCTTTGTATTTCCTTTTAAAGAAGCATTAGTTGAATTATAAGAGAAAGTTGCATCGATTTCATGACCCCATGGTGATTTTGTGATTAATTCAAAATCAAATTTAACACCACTTGCTGTTTCAGTCATTTGAGTAACGATTCTGAATGCTTTATCAAAACAGTAATAATGAAATTGATTCATGATATTTGGATCATCAGGAAAATTATCAGGAACAATGTTAGTTCCTTCTGTATAGCCTAAAGATTTATCAAATATGACAGTTCCATTAGCATCTCTTTCAATTACAGCAAAGCCCTTTGTCCAACCCCAAACTAAAGAAACAGAATTATTAGCTGTTGTAATACCGGTTCCAGCATCAATGCCAAATGTAGTATCATTAGCAAATGTTAAATATTCCCATTTCCAATCAGCCATAGGACTTAATTCAAGGCTTTGATTAGATGTAAAGTCAACCTTAGAGTTTCCACCAATTTCCTTTGTTTGATAATTAAATGTTGGTCCAGTTGCTTTCATTACATTCCCAGTAAATATAGCATTATCACATGCACGCCAATTATCTTTACTAGCTGAATAAATAGTAGGATCAACAATACCCATTGTCATAATGATATTATGATTTTCATCAATAGTACCACTACCAGTTCTACCATAAGTTACATGCTTATCACCTTTTAATTGTTCATTTGTAGAAGTATAAGAAAAAGTAATATCTATATCATGGCCCCAAGGTGATTTAGTAATTAATTCAAAATCAAATTTAACACCATTTGTTATTTCAGTCATTTGAGTAATAATTCTAGATGACTTATCAAAGCAATAAAAATGTGATTCACTTAATATATTAGCTTGATCAGCTCCATAATTTTCAAGCCCCGTTACTTTAACACCAGAATCATCTAAAGATAAGGCTTTGTCAAATACAGCCGTTCCTGTTGAATCCTTTTCAATTACAGAAAATCCTTTTCCCCAACCCCAAACTAAAGAAAGTGAGTTGCTAGCTGTTGTAATACCAGTTCCAGCATCAATTCCTTTTTCATTACTAGTTGAAAATGTTAAATATTCCCATTTCCAATCTCCTTTTGGATTTAATTCTAAAGTTTGATCAACTAAAAAATCGACTTTAGAATTACCACTAATTTTTTGTGTTTGCCAGTTAAAGTTTCCACTTACAGCTTTCATAGAATTTTCAGTAAAAGTTGCGTTAGTTGAATCAGTCCAATTTGATTGATTGTTAGTGATAATATCACCACTTACTAAGGCATCTTCTGCAAAAACTTCTACATTAGACTCATTAATTACAAATGATGAAATTGTGATTAATGGAGCTGTTACTACTAAAGCTAATGTTAATAATTTTTTACCTTTTTTCATAGCGTTCCTCCTAGTTTTGTAAAAAATATCTACTAAATCTAAACATAAATAAGTTTTCTAATTAAAGTATAGCATTTATGAATATTGTGATAAATATCGTTTTTTGACTACTTTTTTAACATTTTTTTAGTTCATTTTTCATTGATGCAATAAGCATATTAAAACTGAAAAACATAGTGTGTAAAATTCCTTTACCATTCTCAGGATTGTATGATTCTGACATACTTCCATTTTCTAAAATACCTTTATAATAGGTATTTAATGTTTTTTTATAAATTTGCTTGGCTTTATTTTTATAGCCATAATTTAAGTAAGCCTTAAAAATAAAATATGATGACACTCCCCAAATAGCACCAAGCCAATTTGAAGGATTCCCAGATGGCTCTAGATTATACATTTTTTCGTATTTTGATAAAGATCTTACTCCATATTTGGATAATAATCCACCATTTTTTAAATGCTTAAAAGCTTTTTTGACATCGTTTTTATTAGCAAAGTTAAATGCATAAGGAGCATAGCAACCAAAGAATTCTATTTTTAAAGGAATGGAATTCCAAAATGGTTTTAATCCTTTATTAAACACTTCTGTTTCATTGTTTTTAACGTTAATATCCTGTGAATAAAATATATTATCCTTTTTGTCAAATGCATGCTTATAAATTGAATTTATAAGGCTGTTTTTTTCTTTTTCATAAAAAGAATAGTCTAAATTTTTCATTTTCATTATTTCTATTAATGAATTGTATTCATCCACCATTGCTGAATTAAATAGAATATCAGCACTACTTGAATATGGCCTTCCGAAAACTGTTGGATTATTATCTACACCTATCATTATGTCGCTAATGTAATAAAACAATCCTGTTTTCTTATCAAATTGATTTTCCTTTAAATACTTTAAATATAAGCAAAGCTTATTGACATCAATAAATGAATAATCATTATTTAATTTGCAGGCTAATAAAGCTGATTTTATTAAATAACCCTTTAAGGAATTTTTAGCATTTTCTTTACTACAATAAGTATCATTTATAACATTACATCTTAGCATTATTGGAGTAAAACCATCATTTTCCATAAAATCAGTAAAGTTTAAGACATCGCCTTTAGCAGCTTCGTTTACTAGCTTTCTATAATAAGTATAATCAAAATCTTTATCATTTTTTAATAGTTCTACAATGTCATTTAAAGAATAAATTGACCAATAAGAATCCCAATCCCAAAGAGTATTATGATAAGCAAGGCCTGGCTCTACAAAGCTATGCTTTAATTTTCCTTTTGGTGCACTTATAACATTAAAGGCATACTTTTTTAAGAGCTCAAATAATATTTTTTCTTTTTTATTCAACTTATGCACCTTCTTGCTTCTTCTTTATCATCCTTAATAGTTACATTGCCAATGATTCTTTTTAAATCATTAATTAATTTGTCACCATATAATTCATGGCCTTTAGAATTTGGGTGTAAGGCTAATGTGGCATTTGAAAAATAGCTAGCATCGTAAGGTATATATTCATGAGCATCAATAATGATAATATTGTTATGCTTTTTATATATTTCTATCATTTTGTTTGTTATGTCTTTTAATGAATAATCTACACCTTTTTCATCTGATCTCCAAATAGGAAGTAAAGCAATTATTTTAGCTTTAGGAAAATAATTATTAATGGAATTAATTACAATTTCCATGTTTTTAGTTAATTCTTCAAATGCTTTTTCTTTGTTTCCAATGCCCATTGCAAAGGAGTTTGTACCATTAGCTATAAACACATATTTTGGATTAATATTATATGTTCCTAAAAGATTGTAATCGTTAAATGTTCTTCCAGAAACTGCAAAATCATAGCCAATAAAATTATAGTATAAAGTGACTTTACTAAAGTAAGTTGATGCCGGATTAAAGCATTCACTTCCTTCAGTTATAGAATCACCAAGGAACACTACCTCATAATCTTTTTTAACGGCTTTAAAGACTTTGTTATTTTCAATTTTTATACTTTTAATTGCTACACAAAATCCTGTTGGAAACACTAAAGTAACCCGATTATAATCATTATCCTTATTAGTAATTGTAAATGTTTCAATATAATGCTCACCTTTATTTACCCTTTTTAAAGGAACATCGCGTTTTTCTCTATTAACTAGTAATCCAAATTGAAATTCTAAGTTTTCAACCTCGCTATCCATAATTTTATAATCAATAGTAATTGTTTTTGAATTTGTATACATATCAAACATTATATTTGAATCATATTGCCCAGAATTTCTAGTTGTACACTTAATATTTTGAATAACGTTTAATCTATCAAAATAAACGCCATCCTCTTCAACATGATAGTATAAATAATTTACAACAACCTTTTCTTTAATCATTTTAGCAATGGTTTTGTTTATTTTGTAATTAGTAGCATCTCTTTCAGTAAATGATACATTTGATATTTTGGCTTCAACTCCCTTTTTTAAGTAAAAGGCTAAATCACTTATTTCATTTCTAGCATTTCCATAGGTATCTACCATTTCATGTTTATTTACATCTATATAAACACGATATTTACTTATTTTAATATTAACGTGGTATGTCTTATTAATATCAAATCTTGTGTTGTTATGCTTATCCTTTAATAAATCAGATTTTCTTTTCCAATCTGGTGTATAGCCTCCAAAGCTAATTTTATTTCCATCCTTAAAAACTGTGAATTTTGATTGATAAATATAATCACTAGTAAATTTATCAATTTCGCCGACATTTACAAGCATTATTTCGTCATCAAAGATAAATTCATCATCTTTTTTAGTATCATTTGGGATTTTTAAAATTTCAAAATCAAAGGAAATTTCTACAATATCTTTTTTGTAATTTTCCTTTAATTTTATTTTATAAATTGGATTAGTTAGCATAATTAAGCCTCCACTTCATAATACCCTTCTTTAAACAATTGATTTCTATAATATACATTTCCATTACTTGGAACAATAATTATTAGTTTATTAGCATTTATTTTAAAATGATAAATGCCAATGCATGTTAAAACTTTACAATCAATTCTTATATTTTGATTATTAGGATTTAAGTTAATTGAGCCATCATCATTAATATTTGCTCCCATTAATCCGCGAATCATAAATTCAGCAATAGGACTAAACATATGGTGATTTAAGGAATTTGTTAGCTCAAAATCCTCACATAGGGTAGTTTGATTATTATCTATCCAATATCTAAATGATGGATATTCTTTCCTTAATAATATTTTTAAACCAATATCAGTTCTATGGTTTTTAGCCAAGCTATCAAATACGTATTTGACACCTAAAATACCCATATGAATAGAAAAATCATTTTTTATTAAATAATTTACTATTTCATCAGTTTTATTAATAATATTAAAGTATGTTAAGCAAGCTAGTCCTGTTAAGCTAGTAACGTTACTATATTTATTAATAATAGCTTTTTTAATTTTATTTGCCATGTCTAGATAATATTGCTCTTTATTATTATTTAATAATTTTGAAAATTTAGCTAAATATAAAGACATTTCCATAAAATAAGAGCTAGATATTAATGTTGTATCACATACTTCAAACTTAACGTTTTTAGGATAATTCCAATCACCAAGCCCAATAGAAACTAAATAATTATTAGAATTATTAATTAAATAATTATAATATTTTTCAAGATGAGGATACATTTTTATTACTTCATCTTTATCCCCATAATAGTAGTACATAGCATCAGTAATTCTAAACATAGCAACATCCCAAGCTGGACCTGAGCCCCAGTTAAAACCCCACCCACACGTTGGAATAATACATGGAATTTGCCCACAAGGTCTTTGAGCAACCTTAAAATCATCAAGCCATTTTTTATATGCTTGATGCATATTGAATGTATAAACTGATGTTTCTAATGATAATTGTGCATCTCCTGTCCACCCATTTTTTTCACGATGAGGACAATCTGTTGGAAAATCCACATAGTTTGATTCAATGGCTTGAATAGACATATCATATAGCTTGTTTAATATTTCATTACTTGATTTAAAATAGCCCTCTTTAGTAAAGTTAGTTCTTATAAGATAAGCCTTAATATCTTTAACTTCTACATTGCCTTCAATTAAGACATAACGAAAGCCATGATAAGTAAATAAAGGCTTATATGTATCTATATTATTAGATAAAATGCAAGTATCTGTTTGATACTCTACATTTTCATTAAAAATATACATTGAATTAGAAGAATTATCTAAATGATTATCAACTAATCTATCAGAATAAATTATTTTTATAGTGCTACCCTTTTTTCCTAAAAAGGTAGCCTTACAATATCCTGCCATATTCTTTTTAAAATCATAGATTATTTTATTATCAAGTTTTTTAATAATAGTTGGAGCTATTTCTTCAACTTCACTAATTCCTTCAATATATGATGGCTTTAAAATACCACCAGCAGGAGTAGTAAGCGATACTAAATGGTATTCTTTAACGGCATTAAAATTATGAGTTTCTCCAGTTCTTAAAGCATTGGAAGTAATTTCTCCATATGAATATTCCCAAGATTTGTCTGAGTATATCTTTTTACCATCAATATCAAGCTGGAATAATAGCTTAGCATTATCTCTCCAAGGGGCATGATTAAATCCCCAAGTATCTATAGTTGTTTGATTATACCAGCCATCACCAACTATTACTTCGATTTTGTTGATACCTTCTTTTAAGAATTTTTTAACATTATAAGTTGAATATAATACTAACTTATCATATTCACTAAAGGAAGGCTCTAATACTTTATTTCCAACCTTTTTGTCGTTTATTTTTAACTCAAATAAACCAAGGCCAACTAAATCAACAATAGCATATTTTTTTATTGCTTCAATATTTATTATTTTTTTAAAATATAAAGCTTTATTGCCAATTTCTTTTGTATCACTAACAAAATGATAGCCATTAGATATCCATAAAGCATTATTATCAAAGCCGTTTACTAAGCCTGAATAAAAATAGTTTTCATAAATAATAGACTTATTTATAGTAAGCGTATAATCATATCTTTCATGCTCTTTAAGTTTTAAATTTACTTCAAGATATTGATTTTGACTATTTTGCTTTGTTTTAAAAACAATTTCATTATTGTTTTTAATTATTAATTCAACGCTTTCTTGCTTAATAACATTTTCAAGGCGCCATGAAAAGTATAGATAATCTATAATGTTATATGGTATTAAAGAGCCATTTAATAAAACATTTGTTAGCTTACTTTCCATAATAGTCCTTATATCTTTTATATAGATTTCTTGCAGAAGGATAAATAGATTGTGGACTCATAAAATGAGAGAATTCAAATGTAATCATTTTAGAAACAATTGGTTTAACAACGTTGATTTTGCTTTTTAAAACATTAAAATCAACAGGCATTAGACCATTTGGACTTTTATCAAACATTTCAATGTTTGCCCAAATTTCAATTCCTTGCTCATCCATTGCTTTTTTAGCTTGTTTAAAATACTCTGATCTTTGTTCATAAGGAGCTGATCCATCTTGAAAAGCACAAAAGTCAATATTGCCTTTTGAATCTTTAAGGATTTCTTTCCATTCTTTATATGTTTCTTCTGGTGATAAAGGATGATCCTTATCAGCCCATTCACAATAAAAGAATGGTGAAAACATAACCTTTTTGTCAGGTGTTTTATCCTTGCACATTTTAGCAAGTGTATTTTGAAGATAAGCAATATTTAAAACGTTTGAGCCAACCTCATGTGGAATATACCAACCATAAAAAGATTTATAATGGCCATACTTTTCACATACCTCATCAATTAATAATCTATTACCTCTAATTTCTTCATCAGCGTCTCCTTCATTCCATGTAAGATTTGAAATGTAAAGGCCAAATATTACCTTCATATTTCTTTTTTCACATTCTTTGAAGATAAAATCAGCAAAATCTGGATCATCTTCATTTAAATGTGGTAAAACCTTTGAAGGATAAATCATTTTTCCATTAAAGCCAGCACGAATTGTAATTACTGTATCAATTCCTACTTCTTTCATGTAATCTAAATCCTTTGCCCATTGCTCATTATCCCAGTTAGATGATGGGATGTCGTATGTAATTTCGTCAATAAATGTTCCTGAAATTGGATAATTTTTATTCATAACTGTCTCCTTAAATAAATTTATAATTTAGAGTTTATAACAAAGTTTGTTATTCATCTCTTTGTGATTTTGTTGATACTCTTTTAATGTTTACCTTCATATTTGTACTAAAGGTACCACAATTGTCTAAAAACACATCAAATGTTTTATTTTCATCATTTGTACAATCATAAAAGTTTATATTATCGGTATATCGCATATATAAAGCATTTTTACTTGAAAATTCACAATTTTTAACGGTAATATTTTTATGGTAATATGGTTCTACACTGGTTGATTTGAATTCTGGAATAGAAACAACTCCACTTTTATTCATAATAAATCTAGTGTTTTGTATTAATACATTATCTACAGGGCTAGATTCATACCAAAAGTTAGTATCACCTGTAAATAATAAATCCATTTCTGTTATACAATGATCAATGATTACTTCTCCTCGCGTTTGAAATCTTAAATGTGTATTTGCTTTTCCAAATTCGCAATTAGTAATATAAACATTAGGATTTGTAGATAAATTTTCAATTAATGAGCCTTTTGAAACTTCTTTAATTTTTTTATTTAAAGTAAAGATATATTTTTTACCTTCTTGCTTAATGCTTAATATTTTTGCTTCATCTATTTTTTCTAATGAATGGCCATTATATATAGCAATATCGTCATTAACATCAAATATTTTAAAGGCATCTGATTGCCCTAAGCAAATGGCCGTTAATTCATAACCATTTATAGAATCAAAAACATAATAATTAGAATGAATATTAATTGCATCATCAATAGTTCCTGTAATTATACTATTTTTAATAATTAAGTTTCCCTTTAAGCTAACTGCATGAATGCCATCAGCTGTATTTGAAATAATGCCACAAGAGATATCATCGTAAAACATTTTTAACCCATCAATTGTTAAGTTTTTAGTGTAAATAGGAAGAAGCCCCATTCCTAAGCCATTAACTATTCGATAGTTTGTTACTTTGATATTTTCACAATTAAAGATAGTTAAATTAGATATATCACGATTATTCATACATAATATTAATGTTGAACCAACATTATATGGCGGAATGTTTTTACCCTTAAAGATGACATATTCATCTTCTTGATAAGCAAGAAGTGAGCAAGCACTATCGCCCCAAGGTAACTCACATTTATCCATATCTTTATTTCCAATTAAGACAACGGGCCAGCTTAAGCCCTTTTTTGTAATTGGGTCAAACTCTTGTAAGAAGATATATGTTTGATGTAATGTTTCATCCTTCCAATATTTACTTTTAGGTATGAATTTTCCATCATTTACTTCATATGGAAATCTATCATCAACCTTAACCTTTATATAGTCTTCACCTTTTTCTACTAAAGTCATTTGGGTATTAAACGATCTATCATATTTAACAACAACATTTTTGATTTCTATATTTTTAGAATTTGCAATTATAATTGGAGTTAAAGCTCCATTTAAATAAAGTGTAGCTCCATTAAAGTCTAAAATAATATTTTCTTTGTTATTAATGTATATAGCTGTATCATGGAAATTACTATATCTAGTTGTTGAACAAAAATATTCAATATTATCAAGGGGAATAGTATCTTCCTTATAATAATTTAATTCTTTTTCGCTAACCTTATAATATGTATTGCTTTCAAAATCCATTTTTTTATAAAATGCTTTTTCTTTCATAAATAGTTATCTCCAAAATTAATAATCATAAATCTATCTATATTTTATTTTCTTTAGCATTTTTAGTAAATAGCATTTTTTGTATTGTTATTTTGCTTTTTTTTTCTTGATATTACACATATATTTAACATTCAAAAATAAAATGGTAAAATAATATTGTTAAAGAAAAGGAAGAAAGTAAGTATGAAAAAATATCATCCATTAATAAAGAAAAGTAAAAGAAGAGACGAATTATTATCAAATAAAGAAACATCAATTATTAAAAAAGCAAATCGTAGATTTATTAAGCTTTTCCTTTTAGTTGGTATAGTTTTATTAAGTATAATTGTTATAAGTTGTATAATTGATATTTTTTCATTCTTTTATAAACTTCATCCTTATGCTGGTTATATATCACTTATATTATTAACCTCTTTAATTCTATTTTTAGTTATTAGGCCAGTAATAATTGCTTTATCTACACCTTGCTTTACTTTAGATATTATTGATAGTACTAATAAAAAATCGATAAATCAAAAGAATTATCGAAAACTAAAAAAGGTCGCTTGTAATTTAATTGATGGCGATATTATTAGCGAAGAAAGTAAAAAAGAAATAGAAAAAGCTATGTCATCAAGAGAAGAATTAAATTTAGTCTTAAGAGATGTTTATAATGACGAAATTACTAAAAAAATTAATAAAATTGTTAATGAAAGTGCTACAAAGGTATTAATAGGTACAGCAATTAGTCAAAACAATCGCTTTGATAGTGCAACTGTATTATTAGTTAATATTCGTATGATTATGCGTATTGTGATAGCTTGTGGCTATCACCCATCATATCCTCAACTTTTTAAACTAATTGTGAAGGTTTTTCGTAATGCTTTATTTGCCTATACTATTCAATCAATAAATATTGATGAAATGATAGTTAATGGAATTGATAAGCTTGTTAAAGGAGCACTATCATCTATACCATTTTTGTCTGAAATTACTAAAAGCTTAACGCAAGGAGCAGCTAATAGCTTACTTACATTAAGAATTGGAATTATCACAAGAAAATATTTATATGAGGAATTTGATATTCAAGCAATGTTAACTGATCCTGATGAAATAAATAATCAAATATTACAAGAAGCAGTAGAAGAAGCTGATTTAAGCATTGATAATGTCCTTAGTGAATATAAAGAGCAAAAAAAAGTAAGGGTTTAATATTAAGCCTTTACCTATTTGAGATTTTCAAAAAACATATAGTTACTTTTACCATGTGCTTTTACATAATAAAGTGCACGATCTGCATTTTGAAACTTTTCATCTTCATTTGTATTATCTTCCTTGAATGTGATACCAATACTCATAGAAACTTTCGGAAGATTACCATCAGTACTTAATAGCTTTTGCTTTAGTTTATTTAGCTTCTCACTAATATATCCACAATCATCGTTAGTTACATTAGGAATAATTATAGCAAATTCATCACCGCCAATTCTAAAAATGAGTTTAGTTTCATTAAATATTTCACTTAGTTTTTCAGCAACCTTTTGAATTATTTTATCTCCCATAACATGGCCGAATTCATCATTAAAATTTTTAAAGTAATCAACATCTAAAAGCATTAAGGCAAAAGGAGTTGTACCTTTTTGATAATTTAATAATATTTTATTAAACATACTACGATTTAAAAGCTTTGATAATGCATCATGTTCTGCCTCGTGATGTAATAATTCTTGATTAGTTAAATTTTCTTTATATACACGATTATATGTTTTAGCAAGTGATTGTAGCTCAATTGCACCAATCTCTGGAACAACATTATCATTTTTCATATTTTCATTATAAATATTTAATGGATTTATAACTAACTTATGAATAACAAAGTTTTCAAAAATAAAGAATAATAGCAAAACAAATTGAGCGATGGCTTGTTTAGTATAAAGGCCTTTAAAAATATCAATAGTATCGTTTTGCTTGCTTTTAGTCATTGCTAGTAATTGTTCAAGGCAGCTATTTACATTTGAAGATATTTGTTCCTTTACCAATTGATATTCATTATCACTTACTAGCTTTTGGGCTTTACTAATCTTTTGTGCAGCACTTAAAGCAAGATCATTTTCATCAATAATAACATTTGCTAAATCTGCTGGAGTATTTTCAACATTTAATGCGATTGCAGTTAATTTCATAGCACATAGCTCCTTAATCATTAAATGATTAGATTCTTCCATTGCTTCCTCAATATCTTTTAATTGATCAATATTTTCAAAATTTTGACGTAACGCCAATAAGGCATTTTCTCGATGCTTAGTAACATTTGCTTCTTCAAAGTAACCATTTAAGTATTTTTCTTGTCCGGTCATAACATATAGCCGTACTTGTTCAGTTAAAATATCTGATCCTTGTTGCATTTTTCTAGCAGCTTCTTCTGATATGATGCATTGCTCAGTAATAGTTGTAACTTTTTCAAAATAGTGAAATCCAAAATAAGAAACAAAAGAAAATACTGCAACAAATATTCCGGCAAAAATCATATTTATGAAATTAAATTTTTTAATATGTATATTTTTTGACATTGCTTTAGCCTCCAAGCTTTAATGTAAAAATACTAGAATGCTTTTTAAATGATAGAACAAAATGTAAAAAAGTTAAGATAATTCAATTTTTATACCTAAAATAAAAGGAAATGGAATATTTATTAAATTGAAGTTTTTCATATTTTTCTATACCAAACTTATAAATCATATATAATTTTTAAAGAAAATTATTCTTTATTTAAATAATAAATATTAGCATTTAATTAAAAACTCACATCAGTTATTTGATGTGAGTTATAAAGTTATTTATAAGCTAATGCTTAATCATAAAACAAAACAACAGTTTTATAAGTTGGAATAGTAGTAGAAGAATCTAAATAATAGCCAACTTCAACATTGATTAATTTATTATTTATTGTTTTACTGTAAACATAAGAAATGTTTTCATCTTTATCTACTATTTCTTCTTTAGCAAATGAATTCATTTCTAAATAGCTCTCAATGTTTTTAGTGGCAATTTTTGCTGATTTTTCATCTAAAACATCTGTTTCAATTTGCAATAAGCAATTTCCTTCTTTACCTTTTAATTGGCGATAACTTACCTTAGATAAAACCTCACTAGATATAGTTCTATTTGAGAAGAAATCAAGTTTATCAAAGATTTCATCCATAAAGCCATATGAAGCTAAGCCTAATCTTTTTTCAATAAGTTGATTGAATTTTTCTTTATCTAAATAAGAATCAAAACTACCTTGATAATAAAATACACCAAATGAAACTGTTTGATTGCTTTCATCATACATAAGTGAAAATAGCCAAACATTATCTTTTGATAAATATTGATTAATACTAAGACCATAATAGTCATCAAGCTTTAAAGTTAAGGTATAAGAAAGCTTTTCCATTTTTTCTTTAAAGTCAGGCAAAGGATTATTTAGTGCAGTTCCAATAATTGTACAATTAGAATCACTTTTGCTATCAGTATTTAAATAATAATTATATGTATTATCTATATTTGGAAAATCTTCAATTGTAAAACTATTTTCATTATCTAATTTTATGTAATTCATAAAATCAACTAAATGAGTTAATTGATTAACGCCTTTTAATGAGTCTTTATTATTTGTTAGTTCATCAATTTTAGTATTATTAATATCATAAACCTTTAAATAAATATCATTACTTATCATATAAGTGTGAGTTTCTTTATCAAGTGTTTTTTTAGAATATAAATTTAAGCTAGAAAGATCATCATTAGTAAAGCCAATTTTATTAAAGAAAGTTGAAAATGTTAAAGCACTAAAGCCATAATAAGTATCATTAGAAAACATTGTGTTATTTAATTTTTCATTATCCACCTCAGGTCTAAAATCAAATGAAGGGATTTCATATAATGATGAGGCTACATACCTTTTACCTGTTTCTATATCAACATAATAATCGCTATTAACAGAATGCTTAATAACACCATTTTCTTTATAAAAAGAAGCACTTAAAATACCATCATCATTTATAAAAGCAACATTATTTGTTGTAGGATTTTCATCATTTATATCAATATATTCATGATTTGCATTAAAAACGCCATTAGAATATGCGGTATCTGTGTATTTAGATACATAGATAAAATCATTAAATTTGAATTCTAATGTATAGTTAGTAAGGCTAGTTAATAAATTAATTTGATCCTTTAAAGGCTTAAATGTATCGTTAACATTAACTATAAAACTAATAGAGTTAACATCAACATTAGTGTTTAAATATGATATAGCAATTTCTACATCTCCAGCTTTAGTAAATTGTTTGTTTTCATAATTAGTTGAATAGTTTTTAGTTTCTCCTTTTGAGGAAAATGCACCATCTACATATGTTAATAAATTAATTTTTAATCCTGTGCTATCAAAATAGTCGCCAGTATTATAGCTGACTTTATTTGGAAGAGATGCTATTTCAAGCTCATAAGAGGTGTAGCCCTTATATGGGAAAACACTAACTTCTATTTGGGCACTTTCAGTTTCATTACTAGCAAAAACTGTTATTTTTCCTGATTTTAAAACGGTTAATGAGCCTTTATTAGAAATTAAGGCAATTGATTCATCACTAACGCTAAATTTAACATTATCTTTATTAGTCTTATACTGATAAGTATTACCAACATAGGCGATGCTTTCGCCACTTATGTTTAACTTTTCACTTTCAGATAAAGATGCATCGTTATTACAAGAAATCAAATTAATATTTATAGATGAAAACAAAAGTAACGAAAAGATAATTAAACTTTTATTTTTTCTCATAATTATTTATTTAAGTTCTCCTTGTCCTTTTGTATTTGTTCCTTTAAGCCATCAATTACTGTAGTACCAATATCAAAAATTTTAAACTTTGCTCTATAAGTGTAAACGTTACCTGAAGAGCTTAAAGCCACATTCTTAAAGTCAAACTCCATAGTAATTTCATTGTTTGTATATGAAATTTTTCCAGTTAAATCATTGAAAAATCCACTATCATTAAATATAGATGCATAGCTTCCATCAACTGCATTGAAGATTACTTGAGGTATTGAATAATCAATACTATATGAGCTTGTATCTGTAAAATTATTTCCATCCGTTTTAGAGTCATATGAATAATAAGTTTTATCTTCACTTAGTGTTAAGTTAGAATCTTCAATTTTAAATTCATCAGTAACAAATTTAGATAAATCACCAGTATATCCCTTTTTATAATCAGAAATACCAGCCAATCCTAAAAATTGATCGACACCACTTTCAGTAAATTTACCATTTACCATATCAAAGTTATGAACATATCCATCTGGAGAATTATAGCCTCCACCTTCATATTCATTACCATCTCCATCTACTCCATATCTTGAATAATAGCCATCAACTTCTGCTTTATAAACGTTTCCTTTTTCAACTAAATCTTCATATAAGGCTACTGGATCACTAGTACCATTAATTAACTCGTTATTCCTAATATATTCTTTATCAACAATTTCATTTTTATCATTAATTAATTCGCCAGTCCAAGAAACTGTATAATTATAGTTGCTACCAGCATTATACATAATTCTTGTTAATTCATTGATGCTTGGAGTATGGATTTCTAATAGCTTTGATACCTTAAATTCGTTATTTTCGCCATAGCTAGCTGTTACAATAAAAGTTCCATCTTTTTCATTTACTGTTAAAAGACCATCACTAGTTATTGTTGCAAGATTATTAGAAACAGACCATGTAACATCTATATTAGAAGGGGCTTCAACTGTTAATTGAAGCTTTTCCCCTTGAACTAATACATCCTTTGCTGATTTAATTTCGCCTAATTCATTTAATTCAACATTAATAACTGTATCGCTACATCCCATTAAAATTGGAGTAGCAAGTAAAATAAATAAATATTTCTTTTTCATATTACCAATCCCATCCTGGATCAATTTCTCCACTACCTGATGATGTTTTTTCAAGTAGTTTTAAAGTTTCTCCATTATAAACAATATTAATTCCTTCAATTGTTCCATCACTCTTTAAAGCACCAACCATAGAAGCATTTAATTTACTAACTAATGCAGCGTTATCACAAGTAATATTAGTTAATGTTAATGTATTACCTGAAACAACAATATCAAAAGTAAATGTTCCAATAATAGTTGTTTCGCCATAATAATAAGGTTCGTTTTTAATAACAAGAGTTCCTTTTAAAGTGTTTTCAGAAACATCTGTAAATGTTAATGTATAAGTAGTATCATCATAAGTTGACCAGTCTGTTACAGACTTAGAGTATGTTTTATCTTTAATAGATTCATAAATAGAAGGAACAGCTTTTATTTCAATAGTTTTTGTAATAAACTTGCTTGAATCGCCTTCAGCAGTAGCCTTTATTACAATACTACCAGCTGTATTTCCAGCCTTTAATAAGAATTTACTACCACTCTTTTCAATAGTGCATCCTAGATTATCACCTTCAATAGTATAAGTAACATTGCTATTTTCCACAGATCCACTTGGATTAACAATAGCCTTTATTTCACTACTATCATTACAATACATTGAATCAGGAGCTTTTGTTAATTCAACATTTTCAATAGCAGCATAGCTAACAACAAATGTTAATGTCTTACTAACATTTTTACTAGCAAATGTAACATTGTATTCTCCTTTCTTTGGTGCAGAAATTGTAAATCCATATTTTACACTACCATAAACATTAATACCACTATCCTTAGTAGTAGTTATTTCATCAATACCAGCTAGTGCAGTTGAAGGAACAATATCCTTTAATTCAACAAATACATCATTTGAAACAATAATATTATATTTTCCTTCACTAGTAGGAGTTATTTTTGATCCTTCTTTATCTGATTTACTAGTAAATACATTCAAATCAAATGCAGAGTAATAATAATTATCGAAGTTAAAGTATTTATTATTATCAGCTTCCTTTTGACCATATTCAATTGAAGCAGTATATTCAGTGATTTGGTCTTTAGCAGTTGAAACTAAATTTCCATCACTATCAATTTCATGATCAACACGCTTATAAGAAAGTGCGTCAACACTACCATCGCTTGTAAATGAAATTGTAGATGTTACATCTGTTTTATATTTAGTATTACGGAATCCAGTAGTAATACATGTTGAAGTAAATTTATAGCCATTAGCATCCTTTAAGCCAACTAATGAACTTCTAATTTCTTTTTCATTACCATTAACAGAAAATACTCCATCAATAAGTTTCTTACTATAGAAATCAGCTAATCCAGTATATTTATCACCGATTCCTGTATTTTCTAAAAATTCTGCAGAGCCAAATGTATTTAAATATCCTTGATATTCTACTTTATTATCTTCAGTTATTTCTGTGTTATTAATAACACTAACATCTTGTCCATTTTTGTTAAGTGTATAGAAGACATTATCAACAATGCCTTGATATAAATAGCTAACAGCGCCATCTTTATCAGTTACCTTTGTAACAGTATATCCATCAGAATAGCTTTCAAATGAATATTCATTATTAATAGAAGAATAATCATCATCTCTATGATAAGTAAATGTAACCTTTTTAGTATTATTTAATTCATATTCCTTAGCAGTGGCTAATTTATCTTTTAAAGTATTAGATAGCATTGTCCCACTAGAAATTGGTTTTACATTAATTTCAGCCTTGATAGAATCATTATCCTTTAAGCTTACATAGATAGTGTTTGTATTTTCACTAGCATTTAATATTGTTAATTTTCCATCACTTGTAATTTCAATATCCTTATCGCTAGAACCTTTTTCCCAAACAAGTTCTGCAAAGCTTCCTTCTGGCTCTAATGTGGTAGTTAAATCGTATGTTTCTCCTTCTTCAACGAAATAATTAGTACCCCATCTAGTTTGATTTTCAATCCAAGATTCTGGAATGTTAATAGATATAGCAGTAGCTTTAAAGACAAAGCTTACTTCAATTGATACAAGGCCTTCTTTGACAGAAAATGAATAGTTAGTATCACTATTTTCATCTTTTGCAATTTCACTACCATTTACTTTAACATATCTAGTAATATATTTATCATTAGCAGTTGCAGTAATAGTTAATGTAGTATTTTCATCAACACATGAACCATTTTGAACAACTGTATCACCATTTTTAATAACTACAGTTCCATTAGTAAATGTTTCATCTAAATCAATTAAGCCTTTATTAGGATTAATCAAACTAAAAGTAGCACTTAAGAAGTTCTTGCCTTCAATTACTTTAAATGTGAAGTTTCCTTCATTATCTTTATTTATTGTAGTATTGTCATTTAGTTTAATAGATTCAATTTGATAGGCCTTATTAACTGGAGTTGCTTCTACCACTACTTCAGTATCAATTGGCAACCTTTTATTGTCTTTATTAATAGGAGTTCCGTCTTTAAGCTTAACAGTGATTGTTCCATTATTAACCTTAGAAGAAATTACTTCAACAGTACCGTATTTACTAATAGGTGTTGATTCAATAAAAGTAACCTTAACAACATTGCTTCCTTCTTTAACTTTAAAGGTATTAGAATCCAATTTTGTGTCATTTAAATAGTAAGAGTCAATCTCATATCCTTCATTTGGACTAGCAATAATTGTAACAATTGTATCAATTTTTACATTGCCTAATTTTGAAGCACTAACACTTCCGTTTTCAATATCATTTGCAACAGTTACAGCACCATATTTTATTGTTTCAACATTGTTAGATTCACAGCCACTAATACTTAATGAAACAATGGAAGAAAACAATAAAAATGATGATATTAAAATGCTTTTTGTTTTTCTCATTTTTTAACCTCCATTAGAGTAATCTTACATCAATTTGGTCTTGCCAAATAAGAGATTACCTATAAAGGATATAATAGACGTTTATGTATGGTTTGTCAATGAATATTTTTTTTTGAAAGCACTTACATGTTTAAACACTTAATATGTAAAAAAATACACTTATGAAATGGTTTGTTTTCCATAAGTGTACTAATATTAAAAAAAATTATATAAAATAATTTTTTAATCAAGGATCTAATTTTAGTTACTTCTTTTAAAATAAATTAATGAAAGAATTAATACTAGCTACTACATCATTCCAGTGAGTAAAGAAAATTTCAAAGCCTATTATACATAAAATAATACCACCAGCAATAGTTGCTTTATTTGAAAATATTGTTCCAAATTTCTTACCAATAAAGACAGCTGCAACGCTAATTCCAAATGTTACCACTCCAACTATTAAAAATGTCATATAAGCCTCTAATGGTTCTACATTACCATAAATAACTCCAACGCTTAAAGCATCAATAGAAGTAGCAATGGCTTGTATAAAAAGAACCTTAATAGTTAATTTTTTTGTTAATTCTTCATTTTCGTTATCTTTATTGTTTCCTTCTTTTATTCCTTCAATTATCATTTTAATTCCTAAGATTAATAACAATGTAAGTGCAATCCATGGAACTAAATAACCAAATATCTTTGTAAATCTTTCACCAAGTGCTACACTTAAAACAGTTACGGCTAAATAGCCAAGGATTGGCATAATAATTTGGAATACTCCAAAGAAACTAGCAATAGTTAATATTTTGTTTGTTTTCATTTTTGGCTCTGCTAAACCATTACTCATTGATACCGCACAAGCATCCATTGCAAGCCCAGCTCCAAGTCCAATTGCTGTTAAAAACCAAATTAATATTTCCATATTGTTTGTTCCTTTCAAATAAAAAAACGAGACAACGTAGTTAGCCCATAAATGCTAACATAAGTCTCGTTAATTAAGATTAACCTGGTGTCTATGACCGGTTTGTAGGTCAATCACTCTAAGAGTCAACTACTCCCTTAAGTTAGTTAAAAAATTGTATCATTTTATAAAAACAAAAGCAATACTTTCTACATTAAATAGAGTAAGTAATAATTTATTTCAATAAATTATCTCCTTCTTTATTAATTATTTTTATAGCACAATCAATATTACTTAATATACTATTTGGTAATTTAGCACGCTTAATTTTATTAATTGAGTAAGCACTTAGGTGTGCATGGTTTTTAAATAAATCATCCTTAGATTTTATTTTATTATTAATGTTGTAGCATAAATAGGAATAATCATCAAATTCACCATTATTTTCTTTAATAGGCTTTCTATAAACTAAATAATAAGTATTCATATCATCTTTATAAGTAACAATATCACCACAATCAAATAAAAATGGAATTTCTAAGCCAATTTCTTCATCAAATGGATAATATGGTTTCTTTTCACGTGGATCATTTTTTTGATAAAACCTTGTAGATTTATCTTCAATATCATTAAATCTTTTGACATCCTTTAAAGCTATTTTAAATAATTTCTTTTCATATTTTGATTTAGTAAAATAGCTTAATTCTTTAAAAAGCAAATATTTATTTCCTTTTATAAAATTTGCTGCTAAGGTTGCCCATTGTTGTAAAGATAAGCTATCAGCATTGTCTTTAAGAATTTGTTTTATTTCCTTTGAATAGATATATTCAAGAATGATATCTTGTAAATCATCAAGCAATAATTCCTCATCATCGAAAACAAACTTTCTAATTAAAATATGTGCAATAATTTTATGCTTTGGATAGCTTCTAATTATTTTTATTGCAATTAATGAATATACAAGAGTGAGTAGATATAATAGAACAGTCAATACCCAAAAATATACATCAAAATGTAAAGTATTATGATTTAAAAAAATCGAAATGCCTAAAGTAATACTGCCAAACATAAAGAAACAAATAGGCGCAGCAATCAAGGTATATTTTATCCAAGGTATATATTCTGCTTTAATTTTTCCATTAAACCAATCTTTTTCCATTTTATCTCCTTTCTTGTTCAAATAATTTCTTTTGTGCTAGTAATTTTTTTACAAATATAAATAGCAATTTCAAGTTTCGTAAAAATACTTTAATTATTTAAACACCAATTTTAATCGAACTATTTTTATCTATTAAAAATCATATAACTATTTTACATTATTAATAATTCCTTTAATAAAAGAACTTAATTCAATTTTTCCTTCATCTTTTTCAGAATCATTAAGTGCTTCATTTAATAAAAAAGCGGTTTGTAGCTTAGTGATAGTTTGTTCATATAATTCAACACTCGTAATAATCATATCACTATAGCTGTTTTTAGTAATAATAATTGGAGAGTCATTCTCCTTACATATTTTTGAAATATTTTCTGTATTTTTAAGTTCTTTAATTGGTAGTATTTTTGGTAATAGTTGCATAATATCCTTCATGTATTTTATTGTGTCGTTTCTATGAAACAATTATATCATAGGCTTAGTAAAAATGATTAGTAAAAAATCTTTGATACAAAATCAGAGATAATGAAAAAAAATTAATCTTCATAAGTTTGGCTTTCATTTCTTTTTTCAATAAAAATTTGTAGTTTTCTTAGTTCATCATTATTCATGATCACATCTTTTCTAGAAGAATTCTATTTCAAAACTTCCCAATAACCTTTTTTGTTTGAACCAACTCTTCTAAGTAATTCTTTTCCTTTCAATGATTTTATGATTCTACCAATTGTTCGGCTTGAAAGTCCAGTTTGTTTGATAACTTCATCTTTTAACGCATTTTTATTATTTTTAAAAACGGTTAAAACAGAAAATTCTTCTTCAGATAATTCGCCATTTATTTCGCCATTTATTTCGCCATTTATTTCGCCGACTTTATTTCTATCCATTCTAGAGAATTCGATTGTAAAATCATTTTTATTATTAATGTATGAAATATCTACTTTAGCTTCTTTGCACAAACGATATACCTTTTTCAATCCATGTCCACATGTTTCAACATCTTTGCAAAGATATAATACATCGGCAATCGATTGATTCCTTAAATACGATTTTAAATCTCTATAAAAGAAATCATCTGGGGTATAATCATTAGCAAATGAACCTGGATTGATAATCGCTATTCTGTTTGAATAAATATCTATCTCATGTTGAACATTTCCATCGTATCTTGCATGAGCAAAACTATTAATGATAACTTCACGCAAAGCAACTAGAGGAATTTCTGGGATTTCTTTTCTTTGTGGTGATGCACCATCAATAATCACTTTCCATCTTATATTTTTTATTACAAAATCCATTGATTCATCAATCAATTCAAAAATATTACCCTTAATGGTTTTCATGTCCAAAATCGTAACTCTTTCACTTGTAGCAAATACGACCAATTTTAAAGTAATTGGATTGGTATTTCCAAAAAGCATTACACCAGCATTTGTTAAAAAACCATTTCTAAGTAAATTATGTTTAATCAACAATGTCTCTTTATCAAATTCAATTTTTGGCAATCTACCACACTCTGTCGCGTTTTCATAAAATTTTAATAAACTTTCTTCTTTAACATCAGTAGCAGTATATGAGGTTAATTTGTCACACCAATTTTCTTCATATTCTTTTGAAATCATCATTTTTCTAAGTTCACTTGGTGTTAATTCTTTATCCTCATCCGCAATTCTTATATAATATCTTCCGAATGCTGAATATGGAGTATCATTTCCAGAAAAATCGACTTTTATAACATCAATTCCATCAAATGATACAATTTCGATTTTTGGAAAAATTTGTGGTTTGATTGCTTCATAAATTTTCCTAGAAATATCTCTTAAAGTGGAGTTGGTAATTTTAAATTTAAATGGTGTACCATCATTTTTGATTTCAAAAAACAGTTCTCCGTGTTGATGTTTATTTAATATGATTACGATGGAAATAATGCCTTCAGTTATTTCTCCCGTCGTTTTCTTAAATTCTCTAGTTTCATTTTCAATCATAAATCAACCTGCTGGATCATCTATTACTACTAAATTGTTTTCGCAAATTGTTTTCTATTATCCAAACAGCAGTTATTAATAATATAAA
>CAKPZU010000014.1 GCA_934215405.1 uncultured Bacilli bacterium
CTATCTATTGGACTTATCAATTCATAGGATAAAACATTTTCACAAAAACCAATATTTTTATGCTTTGAATTATAATACCTGAATTTAGGATTAACCCCTATTATGGGTTGTTAAGAAATTGAAATCTCCTCGATTTGAGGAGATTTTTTAGTCTATTTCAGCATCAAATATGTCATCTATATCCTTTTTTGATAGATACAAATTGCCAAGTTTAGCTAGTCCTAGTCTTTTCTTTATTTTTTCATAAGTAAAACTCCAAGTTGAAGTATTGATGAAGGTTTGATTTTGATTTTCAGTTATTTTGTAATCTCGAATAAAATCAAATATTTGAGCGGCTGGTATTTCGTCATTGAATACTTTAAGTTCAAGTAATCGTATTAGTGTTAATGAAAAATAACAAATTAAAAAATGACCATATATTGTATATTCATTACTTAGAAATACAGGCCTTGATTCAAGATAGGTCTTTAATATCCTAAAACTTTCTTCAATTCGCCATAAATTATGATATGTTCTATAAATATCTTTAGGGTCGGCTTTTATTTCTGATGTGACTATCATATTATATCCAGCAAATTTTAAATCTTCGTTAATTTTTTCTTCGTTAAGGGAAGTAGCTATCTTAATTTTCTTTCCATCTTTGTCTATAGCTTCAAAATTTACATATTTAGCAGAATCGCCTAACTCTTTTTTTACTGCATTCTTATAGGAAAGAGTATCTATGAGCTTTTCAACCTCTTTATTGATTTCTGCTCTCTGCTTTTTGGCTAATTGAGGATTATAAGTAACTATCCTTTTTTCTTTTACAGTAAATTCTGTGTCTTTATCATCATCAGGATTGATTTTGCATTTATAAGAATAATTTCCATATTCAACAATTTTACCACTTTTGGTAATTGATTTTGACGTTTTATATTTATATAAAAGATTACCTTGGTCATCCCTAACTTCTGTCCAACGATTATATTTATCATCTACTTTTAAAACCCATTCTTTTTGTTCTGCGGAAAGGGTTCTACCACGAATAGCTTTAGAAAATATATATCCATCATTTGCCTCTTTTACAGCTGCATATATGTTTCTCGCACAGTTTAGCCCTTTATCAGCAACTTGAATAACTCTGCCATTAACATTATTTCGTATTTTCATATCCTCAATTCTTTTTCGTAAATAAGGCTTTTCACTTTCATTTCCTGGATAAAATTCAGTATCAAGAGGAATTTGCTCAGCATCTAATAAAAGAGCTTGACCTAGAAGTGGAGTTTTTTGGTTTTCTTTAGAAGGTCCTTTTTTTACAAATGTTTTTTCTAAATCGATTTCAAAATAATAATTTGTACAATCAAAATAGACCTTATCAGTTTTTCGAGGCCAAATTAGATTAATGTGATGATTGAGCATCTCTATGTATTTGTGATAGTCTTTGCCTATAAAATTATAGGCATCTAAGATTTGATCATAAGAATAACTTTTAGCATTATAAATGTTAGGTATTACTTTTTCATATGCTTTTAATTTAGAACCCGGATTTAAAATTTGAGCATAGCATAAAGTTTTAAATAAATCGCTAAATGAATAATGACACTTGAAGGAATCGGCAATAATATTGATAGTATCATCCATATTAAGAAAATCAAATAATATAGAAATTAAGAAATGACCAGCATATTTAGAAAGGGATTTATCAGAGATTTGTGGAACAGAAGCTTGTTTAAGCTCCTCGTTCATTTTGGATACTATATTTTTATAGAATTCAATAGGGTTTGGAATACCTTTTTCAATGAGATCAGATACATAACCGATTTTTTTATATGATTTAGTTTTTTTTGATTTGGTAGTATTATCGTAATAATTAATATAGATTTGAAGATAAGTACCTTTTTTTGAAGGGACTGATTTTTTTAAGAAATAGATCATAAAGCACCTCGAAAGTATATAACAACCTTAACTACCTATATTTTATCATAATAAAAAAATATTTTCAATAGTTTTTATAATTTATTTATAAATTATAAATTACTACGAAAAATATTCTTAATCCTAAATTTTGGGTTGTTAGATCCTAAATACGGGTTTTTACTATCAAAAAATAGTGAAACAATATAAATAAAAATAAAATATAATATAATTAAGGCAAAATAATATAATATTAGGAAGCATAAAAATAATAATATTGCCTTAAACGAACTTGCTTTAAGCATGAAAGCTGTAAATGCACCTAAAAATACGCTTAGAATTAAACATAACTTTTTAACTATACTTCTTCTCCCTAAATAACTTATGTTATTATTTATAACATTTTAGGCAAAAAATGTAAAATATTATGGTGTATAAATCAACATTTTGTAACAAATTGTATAATTTTTATAAATATAGAATATTTATAAATAGTATTTTTTTATGACAGCTTAAAATTTAAAATAATGTTATAAATGTTTGTAATGCAACATATTATTTGATATACTAATACTTAGCAAATATTAGGAGGTTTTTATGGCAGATTCAAATAAAAATACAAAAAATGAAAGTGAGATTTTTGTTGAAACTCAAAATATAGATATTGATTCTATCCAAACAAATAATATCGGAATGAAAAAGCCTGATCCTACTTCTCATAGAAATATTGCTCAAATTCCTGATACTGACGAAATCGAGCAAAGAAAAACTCAATTTGAAAAGCAAGAAAAGCGTCGTCGACTTGGAATACTTGAAAGAAAACGTCAAGAGCAGGATGAGCTTGAATTATTAGATACTCAAATTATTTCAAAGGAATTAATTGAAACATCATCAAGAAGTAATAATGTAGTTCGTTTTGAACCATCAATTGATTATGGATTAGTAGAGGAGCAAGTAAATCAGCGTGTAAGAGAGGGCTTAACTAATGATAATCAAAAGCAGTATTCAAAAACATATAAGCAAATATTTTTAAATAATATTTTTACATTTTTTAATATTTTGTGTTTATGCGTTGCTGCAGCATTAATTTATGTAAAAGAATATAAGAATTTAACATTTATGTTTATCTTAGTTTTAAATACAATTATTGGCATTTTCCAAGAAATTAAAGCTAAGAAAACTATCGATAAGCTATCTATTGTTACAGCCCCAACATCAACTGTAATTCGTGAGGCCTTAACTAAAGAAATCCCTGTAAAGGACTTAGTTTTAGATGATATTGTTAAATTTAAAAATGGTAAGCAAATATCAACAGACTGTGTTATTTTAGATGGTGATATTGAAGTTAATGAATCATTATTAACTGGTGAATCTGTAGCTGTTAAAAAAACTGTTGGCGATACCTTATATGCTGGTTCATTCGTTACATCTGGGTCTTGTATTGCTAAAGTTAATCGAGTTGGTCAGGATTGCTATATCCAAAAGCTTCAAGCTAAAGCTAAACGCTATACAAAGCCTAAATCTGAGCTTTTACGCTCTTTAAAATTAATTACCGCTTTTATTACAATTATTATTATTCCACTTGGTAGCGTCATGATTTTTAGAAACTATGAAACATCAAAATCAAGCGTTTATTCACCAACATTTGGAACTACTGGTTCATTAGTATTATATGGAAATACTACCGCTAATAATAGTGAAGTATTAATTGGTAAGCTTACTGATTATGGAAATATTAATGAATTAGAAGATACGACAATTACAATTGATACAACAACTTTAGATATCCCTTTTATTAACCAAATTAAGCTATCATATGACAGTAAAGCTAGTGGAAACATTTCAGTATCCCAAGTTAGAGTTTATAAAGGAATATTAATCAATGAAGAAGATCCAAAAGCTGGCTATAGATTTGATTCTACTCCTAATCTTATTAAAACGTTTTCTAAAGAAAGTGATGATCAAGTAAGTAAATCAGGTGGATTAAGCTATTATCTTGATGGCTCATTAAAGCTTGATGAAAGTGGCGATTATTTTTGCTTATCACTTAATGACTCAATGGCAAAATTTAGAGTTTTAATTTCTTTAAATTCTCGTGGATATGGATATGATTCAACTCCTGAGGAAGAAGTAATTACTAATAATGAAATCATTAGACAAACTGTTATTAAAACTGCTGGTTCAATTATTGGTATGATTCCTGCTGGTTTGTTCTTACTTGTAACTATTGCCTTAGCAGTTTCTGTTGTAAAACTTGCTAAATCAAAAACATTAGTTCAAGAATTATATTGTATTGAAATGCTAGCTCGTGTTGATTGTATTTGCCTTGATAAAACAGGGACAATAACTGATGGTACTATGAAGGTTAAGGATATTATTGATATTGCTCAGCCTAACCAAAAAGATTTAACTATTGATACAATTATGGGAGCTATGCTTGGAGCACTTGATGATAATAACTTAACATCTATTGCCCTACAAGAAAAATTCGGAGTAAACTTTGAATTTAAAAAGATTGCTGTTGTTCCATTTTCAAGCGTTAGAAAGCTTTCTGCTGTAACATTTGAAGATAAAGGTACCTTTGTCTTTGGCGCTCCAGAATTTGTTTATCAAGGAAAATCAAAAAAGATTAATCAAATCGTCAGCCGTAAGGCTGCTATGGGCTATCGTGTTTTAATGCTTGCTCATTCTGATAAACCAATTGTTGATGGAAAGGTACCACAAATGTGTAGTCCTTTAGCAATTATTACTCTTGAGGATCATATAAGAGAAGAAGCATTTGACACAATTAAATGGTTTAAGGAAAATGGAGTACAAATTAAGGTTATTTCTGGTGATAATCCTGCAACAGTTGCTGAAATTGCTGGAAAGGTTGGAATAGATGGTGCTAGCGATTATATTTCACTTGATGGCTTATCACCACATGAGGTTGAAACAATTGCTAATGAGTACACAGTATTTGGTCGTGTATCCCCTGATCAAAAGGCTATATTAATTAGAACTCTTAAACGAAATGGAAAGACTGTTGCTATGACAGGTGATGGTGTTAATGATATTTTAGCTATGAAGGAATCAGATTGCTCTATTGCTATGGCAAGTGGATCTGAAGCTGCAAGAAACGTTGCCCATCTAGTTCTTCTTGATTCAAACTTTGCTAATATGCCAAAGGTTGTATTAGAAGGACGACGTGTTATTAACAACATACAATCAAGTGCCTCATTATACTTAATGAAAACATTGTTTGTTATGATAATTACTATTCTATCAATTACTGCTAAAAACATCTTTAAAGCTGGTTATCCATTTGAACCAATTCAATTTATGCTACTTGAATCTATGATTATTGGATTACCTTCAACTATACTAGCATTACAACCAAATAAAGATAAAATTCATGGTAGCTTTATTGCTAATATTATTTCAAATTGTGTCTCCCAGTCACTTTGCTTAATAATATCTGTTTTAGCAATATACGTTACAAGTACAAAAACAATTGCTGGGCTTGATTTATCTAACTATACTGAGGTTAACTCAATGTGTGTTATTGCCTTAACCTATGTTGGTGTTATTATTTTATTTAACGTTTGTAGGCCACTTAATGCTTTAAGAGCATTGGTTTGTGTTACATCATTTATTGTAATTACTGCAGCATTCTTCATTCCAGAAATTGCTACTAATCTCGGTATTTATTATCAATTTAAGGATTTAGATATTACAAAGCAATTATTTACTTTAGTTGTAATATTATCAATTATTCCTATTCAAAGAGCCATATCAGATATGATAAGATCAATAAAATTAAAATCTCCAAATACTCAAAAAGAATAAGATGAAAGAGAATTGTAAGCATAATTACAATTCTCTTTTACATTGTTATATTATCTAATTTGTTTTTTTTATATTCAATGTCTAATAAAAATCATTGTATTTTATTTTGCTTAACATTGACTAAAGTAATTATCATACTTTATAATAAAATTATAAAAAGAAAGGAAAAATTAGAAGGTTATTATAAATGAGTAAAAATAAATTTGTATATATATTAACAATGATTTTAATAGCATTATTTATTAATAGTTGTAATAACACCTCTATTATTGATAGCGATTCAACAAATAAAGAAAGTAGCTTAACAGCTACTGATAATTCTTCATATAATAAATCTAGTTCATCATTAATTGAAAGTAGCTCTTGTATTGAAAAAAGTTCTAGTGAAGAGGAAGTGTTTTTAGGAACAATACTAGCAAATGATAATGAAGATGTACAAAGGTTAATTGCTTCAAACAATCAAGATGCAACATGGGGTACTATACTTAGTGGAGGAACAAAGTTTGACCTAGGTGTTGGCGCTGATCCTAAGGCTATAGATATTTATTCTGTTTCATTAAACAAAGACTATTATATTATTTGTAGTTATATTGAAGAAAAGTATATAAATATTGATTCTAACTCAAGAAGTATTACGTATGATTACGAAAAAGTAACTTGGATTAGATATGATGATATAACAAAAGTACTAAATAAATATAATGACTTAATGTCAGCACAAGTATATTTAATTTTTGATATGAAAATATTACTCAATTTTCAAACAAAACAATATGATTATGAAAATACTATTAAGCTATATTGTCCATGTTATACATATTATACATATTATCCTTCAAATGAAAATATTTCTTTTGTTATGAAAGAACAAAATAAACTAATTAAAAAAATCTTAAATGAAGACATTTTGATAGAAGGCGGCTGTGAATATATTACATGGCACTATGATGATGATATATCAGATATGCAATTTGTTTATGGTGTAATAGCATAACATAATTAATAATATACATTTTAATTACTAATTGAAAATAGCTTAAAAGATAATAAATCGGCCTCTATATCGATTTCTTTTCGGCTATTTTTATTAGTTTTAATATATTTCTTATAGTTAATCTATAATTATCCTTAGCATTTAATAATGCTTCGTTTAAGCTTTTTATTTCTCTATTAATTGTAAATATAGTATTTAAATCATTTTTAAAATCAATATTTTTATTTACGCTTCCTGTTAAAGCAATTACTGGAATATTCATTGTTTTAGAATTTTTTAATATTCCACTAATTACCTTACCATTAAATGATTGAAAATCTATTTTTCCTTCACCTGTAAAGATAAAATCACAGCCAATAAGTAGCTTTTTGAAATTGATTAGCTTTAAAATAGTGTCAATTCCTTTCTTTAATGATGCTTTTAAAAAGAAATAGCTACCTCCACCTATTCCTCCTGCTGCTCCAGCACCAGCAATGTTAATATCAACATTATAATCCTTTAATATTAAAGAATGAAAGTACTTTAAATTATCATCTAATTCTTTAATTAATAAATCATCTGCCCCTTTTTGTCTAGCAAAGACATAAGAAGCGCCATTTTTTCCATAAAAAGGATTATTTACATCACACATAGAAACAAACTTAATACCTTTAATAAATTCATTAAGCTTACTCAAATCTATTCTTTTTATTTTATTTAAAGTAATTCCTGTAGGAATAAAGGAATTATTATTTTCATCATAAAATCTAGCCCCTAATTCATAAAAAATACCGCACCCTGCATCATTACTACAGCTACCACCTAAGCATAAAATAATCTTTTTAGCGCCTTTATTAATAGCATTTCTTATTTGCATTCCTACCCCAATAGTTGAAGCATTTTTAACATCATTATTTTTAAATAAGCTTAATCCTACACAGCTTGAAGCTTCAATAACTGCAACATTGTCGTCAGTTAATAAATAAGAAACTAAGATATCATTAAAATAAGCATCCTTAACAACTATATTTTCAATTTTTCCTTTTAAAAATTGACTAAAGCAAAAAACACTTCCTTCACCACCATCAGCTATAGGTATTTTTATAAGCTGACCTAAAGGAAATATTTTTTTATATTCTTCTTCAAAAATATTACAAATATCAATTGATGATAAACTACCCTTAAAGGAATCTGAAGCAATAATACATTTATTCATTTTAATTATCTTTAATATAGGCTAAAGCTCTTTTAGTAATAGCCATTGAAATTGATGACATATCAATTTTATTTAATAGTTCTTTAGCTTCAGTTACCTTACCATCTATATATAAATTATAGCAATCAAGTATTTCAAATAATGATTGATACTTTGTAATTGATTTTTTTACTCTTAAATTATCCTTAAAGCTTTGAGAATAATTCTTTATATTCTCATATTTGTTAATCGAAAATTCATATGAGGCCTTCCAATAAAAAACTAAAGGAAACATACTAGCTAAAACATCATCAAATTTGTTAAAATATTCAACAAATTTATTTTCATCATCTTTTCCAATATAAGCAAGTAATAATAAATATTCATAATAGCTTTTTCTATCTGATAAAAAAATCCATTTTTTATTAGCCTTTTTGTTACAATATGAAATTAAGTTATCATAATCATCAGTTTTTAATAGCTTATCAACATTTTTATTATCTATCATACAAAAAATAAATAGTCCTAAAATAATTAACAAGCATAAAGCCATTAAGCCAAGACAAATATATGTTACTATTTTAAGCCAATTTTGTTCTCCACCTTGAGATCTTAAAATAAACAAAACTATAATACTTATAAAAAATGTATATCCTACTACTTTTAAGCCTTTACTTTGCATATAATTACCTCCTACAGTGGTTTTTTCTTTATTAAAGCATAATTCCTTGGATATTTATTATCAACACTATCTATTTTTTTAAAGAAAAGATTAATTGAAGGATTAATTTCTTCTTTTTTAACTAATTCAAGCTTTAATGTTTTTAAAGCATTTTTAGCTTCATTTAATTCAAAAATTCCTTTTTCACCCTTCATAGCAATAAAGGTTCCATTAACCTTTATTATTTGACAAACAAGTTCGGCTAAAACATTTAATCTTGCTACTGCTCTAGCACTAACTATATCAAATGTTTCTTTATATTGAGATGAAATATCCTCAACACGCTTAATTACTAAATTAACATCCTTTAAATTAAGCTTATCTATAACAACCCTTAAAAATTCCATTCTTTTATTTAAAGGATCAATAATTGTAAGCTTCATATTAGGAAAAACAATCTTTAAAGGAATAGAAGGAAAGCCTGCTCCTGCTCCTACATCACAAAAATGTAAATTGTTAAAATCATTATTAAAGGCAATTGTTAAGGAATTATAAAAATGTCTTTCATAAACTAAATCTTCTTCAATAACAGCTGTTAGATCCATAACCTTATTATATTCATTTAAAAGATGAAAATACAAATCAAATTGTTCTTCCATTTGATCTGTTAATATTATATTAACCTCTTTTAACTTTTCTTTAAATTGTCTCTTATCCATATTATCTTAATTTTAAATAAACCATTAAAACACTAATATCAGCTGGATTAACTCCAGAAATTCTACAAGCTTGTCCTATTGTTTCTGGTCTAATTTCCTTTAATTTAGCTCTAGCTTCAATTGCTAAATGCTTAATATCATCATAATCGATATTACTTGGAATCTTATGTGATTCAAGCCTATTTTGCTCCATTGCTTCTTTTTCTTGCTTTTTTAAATAGCCTTCATATTTAATTTGAATTTCACATTCATCAATTACATCCTTATTATAAGCTGTAATATTTATTAGCTTTAAAACATCATATAAAGAAATAAATGGCCTTTTAATTAAATTATCATAAGTCATTCCTATAATAACATCATTATAGCCATTATCCTTACAATAATTAATTAGCTCTTCATTTTTAACAACCTTATTATTTTTTAAATAATCCTTTAATTCTTCAATTTGTTTTACTTTTAAAGCAAATTTATCATAGACTTCTTGAGATATTAAACCAACATCATAGCCATATTTTCTTAATCTTAAATCAGCATTATCATGCCTTAATAATAAACGATATTCTGAACGTGATGTTAATAATCTATAAGGCTCATTAGTACCTTTAGTAACTAAATCATCAATCATTAAGCCAATATAAGATTCATTTCTTTTTAAAATTAATGGCTCTTTATTTTGAATCTTTCTAACAGCATTAATACCAGCTATTATTCCTTGTCCTGCTGCTTCTTCATAACCAGATGTTCCATTAATTTGTCCAGCAGTAAATAAGTTTTCGATTAGCTTAGTTTCTAATGATAATTTTAATTGTGTTGGATAAATTGCATCATATTCAATAGCATATGCATAATGAATAAACTTAGCATTTTCAAGCCCTGGTAATGAATGAACCATTATTTCTTGAATATCATGTGGCATTGATGTTGAAAAGCCTTGGATATAGACTGAATCATTACTAGCTGATTCTGGTTCTAAAAATAATTGATGTCTTTCCTTATCAGCAAAACGAACGATTTTATCTTCAATTGAAGGACAATATCTAGGTCCTCTTCCTTTAATATTTCCAGAATACATTGCTGATTTTAAAATATTATCCTGAATAATCTTTTTTGTTTCACTAGTTGTATGAATTAAATAGCAAGGTAATTGCTTTGTTAGTGGTATATAGCTATCTGTTTCATAAGAAAAAGCAAGATTAGCATCAGTACCAAGTTGAATTTCTGCCTTACTATAATCGATTGATTCACTTTTTACTCTTGGTGGTGTACCTGTTTTAAGCCTTAATAGCTTAAAGCCTAAGCTTTCTAAAAATGGTGATAAGCCTTTAGCACTTCTTTGGCCAAATGGTCCACTTTCTTTAACATCATTGCCAACAAGTATTGTTGATTCAAGATATGTACCAGTTGTTAATATAGTTGCAAGAGAAGTTATTTCATTATTATTTTCATCAATAACTCCAAAGCATTTATTATCTTTAATAATAAGTCTTTTAACCATTGTTTCAATTAAGGTAACATTCTTTTCATTTTTTAAAACATCCTGCATATATTTTGGATATTTTAGCTTGTCGATTTGCGCTCTTAAGCATTGCACACCTGGTCCTTTGGCTGTGTTTAGCATTTTCATTTGTAAATATGTGTTATCAGTAGTTCTACCCATTTGTCCACCAAGGGCATCAACCTCACGAACAACAACCCCCTTTGCTGGCCCTCCAATTGAAGGATTACAAGGAGTTTGTCCTATATTATTAATATCTAAAGAGATTAAGCATGCCTTATAGCCCATTCTTGCAACTGCAAGGGTTGCTTCAATTCCAGCATGTCCACCTCCTACGACAATAACATCATAATCCATAAACGCCCACCACCAATCTTATATTAAGCTTCTTCTTTTACTTTATTTATTACTTCATTAATAGCTTCATCTATTGTCTTTTCACTCTTAATGTTATCTTTTCTTACTTTATATTCAACAATTCCTTCATTAGCTCTTCTACCAACTGTAATAATTAAAGGAATTCCAATTAAATCCCAATCCTTAAATTTAAAGCCAACCTTAGCATCTCTATCATCTAAGACAACTTCAATTTTATTAGCAAGTAAGGTTTCATACATTGAATCAGAAACCTTTCTTATTGTTTCATCATTATAATTTGTTGCAATAATTACTACATGATATGGAGCTACATTAAGTGGCCAGCAAATACCATATTCATCATGGTTTTGTTCAATAATAGCTGACATAGTTCTTGTAACACCAATTCCATAGCAACCCATAACCATTGGCTTTTCTTCACCTTTTTCATTTAAGAAAGTACATCTCATAGGTAAAGAATATTTAGTTTTTAATTTAAATATTTGTCCTACCTCAATACCTCTTTCAGCCTTTAAAGGCTTGCCACAAACAGGACATAAGTCATTTTCATGAACATCCTTTAAATCAACAATCTTAAATGGAGTATAATCTCTATTTATATTAACATTCATTAAGTGAGTATCTTTAATATTAGCACCAACTATCATATTTTTCATGTTAGCTAGCTCACTATCAACATAAACATCCATCTTACTATTAACTGGTCCTATAAAGCCATTTACAGAATTATAGCGAGTAACTTCCTCTTCAGTTGCTAAATAAACCTCATGCTCAGCAGCATTTAAAGCATTACATACCTTAATAAAGTTAACCTCTCTATCGCCTCTAATTAAAAACATTGAAGGCTTACCATTACATGAATAAACAACTGCTTTAGCAATATCCTTGCTTGAAACATTTAAAAATTTAGTTAAGTCTTCAATAGTTTTTACATTTGGAGTAGCTACTTCTTTAACTTCCTTTAATTCTTCTTCAGTTTTATAAGTATCATCCTTAGTATTAGCTTTTTCCTCATCAGCAGCATAGCCACAAGTACAATAAATGATATTTGATTCACCAACATCACTTAAAGCCATGAATTGATGAGATTCACTTCCACCAATTGCACCAGTATCAGCAAGTACTACTTGATAATTAACATGTAAACGAGTAAAAATCTTACTATAAGCAGCATACATATTTTTATAAGAATCATCAAGGCCATTATCATCAACATCAAAAGAATATGCATCCTTCATAATGAATTCTCTTCCTCTCATTAAGCCAAAGCGAGGACGTAATTCATCACGATATTTAGTTTGAATTTGATATAAATTTAATGGTAAAGCTTTATATGATTTTACTTCATTTTTTACAAGATTAGTAAAGATTTCTTCATGTGTTGGACCTAAGCAAAATTCACGATCATGACGATCCTTAAAACGAATTAATTCTGGTCCATATTTACTCCATCTTTTAGATTCTTCCCATAATTCTTTAGGTTGAATAGCACTTGATAAAATTTCAAGTCCACCAGCATTATCCATTTCCTCACGAATTATATTTTCAATCTTTCTTAATGTTCTTAAGCCAAGTGGCAAATAATTATAAACTCCAGCGACAAGCTTTCTTATCATACCAGCTCTAATTAATAAAATATGAGAAGAAATTTGGGCTTCTTGTGGTGCTTCCTTTAAGGTAGCTAATAACATCTTACTTGCTTTCATATAAATTCCTACTTTCTTGTATAAATATTTTCTTTCATTCTTTCAATTTCAACTTTTGCATCAAGTCTTAAATAGGCTGGAGTTAATTCATCAGCAATTTTAATATTTCCAAGCTGACCAAATGGTAATTTAATTGCTTCATAATTTCTTAAAGCTGAAGGTACGTTTAGCATATCTAAGATTTTTACAGCACCGTTAGTTAAAAATGGTGATAATAATACAGAAAATGTATAAATAGCATTTGCTAAATGATTCATAACTGATGCTAATTCTTCTTTTTTAGCTTCATCCTTTGCTAAAGCCCAAGGCTTTGTATCATCAATATATTTATTAGTTTTATCAATACCTTCAAAGACACATGCAATAGCATTAGTAATATCATAATTATCCATTTTTTCAAAGAACATTTTCTTAGTTAAATCAACGCTTGCTTCAAGACCAGCATCAAATTCATTAACTTGTCCTTTATATGGAGGAATTACTCCATCAAAATATTTTTTTATCATTGATAAGCTTCTATGAGCTAAGTTACCATAATTATTAGCTAAATCAGCATTACAGCGTTCAACAAATTGCTCTGGTGTAAACATTCCATCCTCACAGAATGGAATTTCACGAAGTAAATAATAACGTAGCATATCCATACCATACATTTCAATTAATGGACGAGGATAAATAACATTACCCTTTGATTTACTCATTTTTCCATCCTTCATAACAATCCAACCATGTACTAAAAATTTATCAGGTAATGGTAAATTTAAAGCCATTAAGAATACTGGCCAATAAAGAAGATGGAATCTTGTAATTTCTTTTCCTAATACATGAACCTTTTCATGATTATTTAACCAATATTTTTTAAATAATTCATCATTAGAAGTATCATATCCTAAGGCTGAAATATAGTTTAATAAAGCATCTAACCAAACATAAACAACATGCCTTGGATTTTCCTTTACCTTAACTCCCCAATCAAATGAAGTTCTTGAAACACATAAGTCTTCAAGTCCTACTTCAATAAAGTTATTAAATACTTCCTTTAAACGAGATGAAGGAGTAACAATATCACTATGCTCTAAATAAAATTTCTTTAAACGATCACTATATTTAGACATTTTAAAGAAATAAGCTTCTTCAGTTTCTTTTTTAACTTCTCTTCCACAATCAGGGCATTTGCCATCAACTAATTGTGTTTGGGTAAAGAATGATTCACATTCCTTACAATACCAGCCTTCATATTCACCAAGATAAATATCTCCAGTTTTTAAAAAATATGAGAAAACATCTTGAACAACCTTTTCATGACGAGGTTGTGTTGTTCTAATAAAATCAGTATTAGTAATTTCTAAATCCTTCCAAAGGCTTATTATTTCATTTGCCATATTATCTACATATTCTTGTGGTGTAATATTATTTTCACTAGCCTTTGTTTGAATTTTTTGACCATGCTCATCTGTTCCTGTTAAGAAATAAACATCATAGCCACAAGCTCTTTTATAACGAGCTATAGCATCACACATAAATGTTGTATAGGTATGACCAATATGTAAATTTCCACTAGGATAATATATTGGTGTCGAAATATAAAATGTTTTGTTACTCATATTTTATTCTCCTTTTAAATTATGATATAGTTGGTATAATTCTTTTTTATTAACATTGTTTTCTTTAGCAACTTTTACAATTGCATCTTTTTTATAATAGCCTTCTTTGATTAATTTATCTATTAAAGGAATTAAGCTATTTAAGTCTACCTCTTTATTTATTTGCTCATATCCTTTTACTACTAAAACCATTTCTCCCTTTAATGTTTCACAAATAGGAATGATTTCACTTATATTTCCTCTTATAAATTCCTCAAATTTCTTGGTTAGTTCACGACATAAGCAAACATATCTATCACCAAAGATTTCATACATATCCTCTAAGCAAGCTTTTATTTTATGAGGAGATTGATAAAAAATCATTGTATCCTTAAATGTTTTTAAGCCTTCAAGTTCTTTTTTTCTTTGACTAGAAATTGGATTTAAAAAGCCATAGAAGTAAAAGTGAGTTGTATCTAAACCACTAGCTATTAAGCTATGAATTAAAGCACTTGGGCCATTTACAACTACAACATTAAAGTCATGTGAAATAACTTCTTTGATTATTATATGCCCCGGATCTGAAATACCAGGATAGCCAGCATCTGACATAAAAGCTACGTTATAATTATTATTTAAATATTCAAGGACTTTAAGTGAGCTTTGCTTTTCAATATTTTCATAAGCACTATAAAGTTCCTTTTTGATATTTAAATGTAAAAGTAATTGACCGCTTACTCTAGTATCCTCACAAAAGATACATTTAGAATCATTAATAGCTTCAATTACTCGCGGTGAAATTTCACTTAAATTACCTATTGGTGTAGCTATTATATATAAAATAGGCCTATTATTTACAAAGCTTTGTTGGCGGAACATTACTTACTTCCTTAAAGTATTCATCAAAAGTGATAAATACTGAATTTTCCTTATTTTCAAGTTTCATAGTTTTTGATAAAACGTTCATAGAGGTAATTTTGTATTCTTCATCCTTGTATTTACATCTTAAGCCAAGCTTTGGTAAGCCAACCCTTAATTCACTATATAAGGTATCTTCATATTTTAAGCAACAGATTAGCTTTCCACATTGGCCAGATAGCTTAGATATATTTAAAGCTAATAATTGGTTTTTAGCCATATTTATACTAATACCTTCAAAGTCAGATAAAAATGTTGAACAGCAAAGTGGAAGCCCACAAGGGCCAAGTCCTCCAACTGTTTTAGCTCTATCTCTTGCTCCTATTTGCTTTAATTCTATACGGCAATGAAGCTTTGAGGCTAAAACCTTTAATAATTCTCTAAAATCAATTCTTTCATCAGCTATATAGGTAAATATTACCTTAGTGCTATCAAGAGTATATTCAGCTGATACTAAATGCATATCTAGCTTTTCTTCATTAACGCTAATGTTAAATATTTTTTCAGCAACCTTAGCACTTTGAAGTGCTTGCTTATAAGCTTCTATGTCTTCATTAGTAGCAACTCTTATTATTGGCTTTAAAACAGTTTCTAGCTTTACATCATCTATTTTCTTAGCAGCAGCCTTTATAGTTGCAAGTTCTACTCCTCTAACAGTTTCAACAACTATAGGAGTATTTATTTTTAAGCTATCATCATCGCTTCCAAAGTAATATGTTTGTAAAGCCTTTTTAAAGCTAACACCATAAACATATTTATAGGCTTTTACAGCTTCTTCTGTATTTACATTATTTATTTGTTCATTATCCATAGTCTCATCTCCTTAATAAATTGATGAGTAGTTTATCAAACACTAAATTTTTATTAGCATTTGATACTAAATCAATTTTAGCATTTGTAATATCGTTTATCATATAATCAAAATGGTTATATGTTTTAGATATTTTTAAAATTTCTTCATTAAAGAAATTTAATTTATATTCACTATCTTCTTTTTTTATTAAAGCTTGCATTATACAAGCTTCAAGCATATCTAAAAATAGCTCATATTCATCATTTGTTGTTAAAATCTTAAAGCCTTTTGTTTGAAAATTTATAATGAAATTATCATTTTTATCTTTAAGATAATTTAAAGATTCCTTTAGCAATTGCTTAATATCCTTATATTTAGGATCATTTAAGATATTTACACTTTTTTCAATATCATTTGATACCTTAGCAATTAAATAAGCATCATCACTTGCAAAGCTTGAAGATATTAAATAATTTACTAAATCATCACTATAAAGCTCTTTAAGCTTAATTATTTGACAACGAGAAACTATTGTTTGTAAGATTGAATCAACTGAATTTGTTGTAAAAAGTGCCACTATATTACTAGATGGCTCTTCAATAAATTTTAACAATTTATTTAAAGAAGCAATTGGTGCTTTTTCAATTAAATCAATAATATAAACTTTAACATTTCCGTCCTCTAATGGTGATTTATTAAATTCTTCCTGTAAGGACATTACTTCATTAGTCTTTAATTGTTCACCACTAATAATTTTTAAATCAGCATAGGAATTATCATCAACCTTTTTACAATGAATACAATTTAAGCAAGCAAAGCCATCTTCATCCTTGTGATTACAAATCAAGCTTTTAGCCATAAAAATTGCCACTTTTAAGATTGGAAGTCCTTTAGCACCACTAATTAAGTAAGCATGTGAGGTTTTATTGTTTTTAAATGAGTTTTTTAATGTTTTATAAACAACTTCTTGTTTTTCCTTTAAGTAGCTTTTAATTTCCATTTATTTTATTCTTTACTAGTTTATATACTTGATTAAATACTTCATCAACAGATTTATTAGCATCAACAAGAGTTATTCTATCCTTATATTTTTCCTTTATTATTTCATATCCTTGATGAACTTTATTATGGAAATTTATATCCTCAAGGTCTAAACGATTGATTTCATTTTGACGATTTTCCATAATTCTTTTTAAGCCAACGCTTGGTGAAATATCAAGTAAAATAGTTAAATCAGGCCATGCTTTATCAATAGCAAACATGTTGATTGAATAAACCTCATCAATGCCTATTCCTCTAGCATAACCTTGATAGGCTAATGATGAATCAACAAATCTATCTGAAATAACAATATAGCCATCATTTAATGCTGGAATAACCTTTTCGACTAAATGTTGCCTTCTGCTTGCTGCATACAATAAAGCTTCACATCTAGCATCTAAATTAGTATTTTTAACATCTAAAATGATATCTCTAATGTTTTCAGCTATTTTAACTCCACCTGGTTCTCTAGTATATAAGGTTTTGTATCCTTCACTATTTAATTTATCAACAACCATTTTAGCAATTGTTGTTTTTCCACTTCCATCAGGACCTTCAATTGAAATAAATAAACCCATTTCCCTCACTTACAATTTCTTAAATAAAAAATTGCTGCTCCTTTCTTTGCCTATTAATTATACACCATCTTTTAATTAAATAAAAGATTGGTGTAACCCTCTTATTTATTTAATTTTTTATTTTTTACTCTTTTTTAATAAAAATGAAGATTTTTTGATAATTATTATAATTTTCTTGTTACAATAGCTTTTTTTGAGTAAAATAGTTTTAAGAAGGTGATGTAAATGATTCTTAACTTAGATAAGTTTTACCAGGATAATAACTTTAAGGTCAGCAAAAACGTTCACTATGGAATCTATAGGAAGCGTGTAATATCTATTGTTTATGCAAACTCATTGATTAAGGTAACTATTTCCTTTAATACCCAGCTTTTAAAGGAAGAAGGCCAACAAATTTCAAATAGAATGAGTGAATTAAAAAAGGACTATAAAGCTTTGCAAAAAGCATTAACAACCAATATCTATGAAGAGCTAATTATCTATGAAGGCCACGATATAAATGAAGTATTTTTACCAATACTAAATGGATGCTTAGATATATTAGATGAATTTATTGCACCTCAAATTGAAAATTGCCCATTTTGTCATAGAGTAATGCCTTCTAATTCACCATTTATTAGATTAAATGAAAGTGTTATTCAAGGCCACGATGAGTGTATTAATCAACTAATTGAAACATCAAAGCATCTTGACATCGAAAAATCTTTGAATGATAAGCAAGCAATTTTAAAAACAATTGGAGTTTCTCTTTTGAGTATGCTTATTGTTTGCGGACTTATCTTACTTTTATCATTTTATAACCTATTTTCATATGTTTCCTTTTTATCTGGCTGGGGATTTTTCTTACTTACAACCTTCCTTTTAAAAAAATTCAAAATTATTCTTACAAAAAAGGACTTGATTATTTTTTCAATATTTTCTTTTCTATCGATAATTTTATCACTTTATTTTGGTATGGCAATAAGTATTTATAAAAGTAATGGCGATTTAGCTTTTACCTATATACTAACTCATTTCTTTAGTATTATTATTAACTCTACTGGTGCTTTAAAACTACTTTTATTAGATTTTGTATTTTCAGTACTATTAGTTGCTCCATCGCTATATATAAGATTTAAACAACGATCAGCATTTAATAATAAAATCGAAAAAATTTAGGGATAATTCCCTATTTTTTTTAACTATTGTTTCTATTTTTTATTAAAAATATCATTGACATTTACAATAAGAATTTTGCCAAAGAATTATTATAAAAATAGCATACTTAAATTTAAAAAATTTGAAGAATATTATGTTGCTTCACGTGAAGAAATTAATAGTAAATATGAATTTCGAGCATTTTCTTTACTGCGATTATAATACAATTTCCTAATAAAACAAAAAAAGATGCTTCCTATATTTTGTATGTTAGGATAGCATCTTTTTTGACTTTCATTATTCGTAAATAGTTTTTAGATTTTGCATTATTGCACTTTTTGGTTTAAAGCCCATTTCTCTTAAAGCCATTTTTTGATTTTTAATATAAACAACTGTCGGAATAGACATTATTCCAAACATTTCTGAAAGCTCATGAGCCTTATCAACATCGACCTTAACAAAAGTAACATTATTTACTTCATTTGCAATTTCTTCAATAATTGGTGAAAGCATTTTGCAAGGATTACACCATGTTGCAAAAAAGTCGATTACTACATTGTTGTTTTCTTTAATTAATTGTTCAAATTCTTCTTTTTTTGTAATGTATTGCATTTTTTTCTCCTTTACTGATTGTTCATTTTTTTTATTTCATCATTTATTTGATTGTTTTTAACAGCATTTACAATTTTATCTTCTTTATCTTTATCGACATCTTTTCCTGCCATTGATGCAATAGTATGAATTAAATCACGAAGATTATTTTCATCACTCATATTCTTATTTTGTATCGATTTAGCAAGATTTATAATATCATTTTTTTTAACATTTGTTTTCTTTTCAACTTTATTAAATAAATTATTATTCATAATTACCTCCAGTATATTATATGAGGTAGTTACTTTTTTAATCACGAGCACGTAAAATAAATTTAATAGGTGTACCTTCAAAATCGATTCTTTCTCTTAATTTATTTTCAAGATATCTTTTATAGGAAAAGTGCATAAAGTTTGGATCATTAACAAATAAAACGATAGTTGGTGGATTTGTTGCTACTTGATTTGCATAATAGATTTTTAATCTTCCACCATTAAAATCAGGTGTTGAATTATAAGCATAAGCATCTAAGATTATTTCATTAATAATACTAGTTGGAATATGCTTACTAGAGTTTTTATATACTTTAGCTATTTCTTCAACTATATTTCCTACCCTTTGCTTTGTTAAAGCACTTACAAATAAAAATGTTGCATATTGACAGAATTTAAAGTTTTCCTTTAAATCCTTAATATATTCATTCATGCTTTTTTCTTCTTTATTAACTAAGTCCCATTTATTAACAACGATTATTAATGGTTTAGCTTCTTCAACCGCATAGCTTACAACACTTCTATCTTGCTCTAATATTCCTTTTTCACCATCAATAACTAATACTACAACATCGCTTCTTTCAATAGCACTTAAAGCTCTTAATGCAGCATATTTATCAATAGCCTCATAATCCTTTCCTTTCTTTTTAAGACCAGCAGTATCAATTATTACATATTCTTGTCCATCTCTAACAAATAAGGTATCAATTGCATCTCTAGTTGTGCCTTCAATATTTGAAACAATTACTCTTTGTTCATTTAAAATGGCATTATATAATGATGACTTTCCTACATTTGGCCTTCCAATTAAAGAAAAATGAATAGCTTCATCATTATTGTTATTTTCAATACGAGGTAGTTTTTCAATTACCTTATCTAATAAATCACCAATACCAATACCATGAGTTGTTGAACAAATAACAATGTCATCATCAAAGCCTAGCTTATAATAATCATAAGCATTAGCCATTAAAGAAACATCATCAACCTTATTAACAGCTACTATTACAGGCTTATTTGATTTTTTTAGCATTTTAGCAATTAAGAAATCATCATTTGATACTTCGCTTCTACCATCACATAAAAATATAATTAAATCAGCTTCTTCGATTGCTATTTCTGCTTGCATTCTTATATTTTCTTGGAATGGCTTATTTTCAATTTCTATTCCTCCAGTATCAATAATATTAAATTCACGAGTTAACCATGAAGCTTTAGCATATATTCTATCTCTAGTTACTCCTGGTTCATCATATACTATTGATTTACGTTCGCCAACTATTCTATTAAAGAGTGAGGATTTTCCAACATTTGGCTTTCCAACAATTGCAACAATTGCTTTTTTCATATTATATCGCTCCTTTCTAGAATATTTACTTATTTTGAATTTCTAATACTTTATTATAAATTTGAGATACTGCTTCATCAATTGTTAAATTAGTAGTATCAAGCTCAATTGAATCATTTGCCTTCTTTAATGCTCCAAAGCCTTTATTCATATCCATATAATCTCTATCTTGAATTTCCTTTAAGATAGTTTCATATGGGGTTGTAATACCTTTACTTACATTTTCATTATATCTTCTTAATGCTCTAACATTAGCATCAGCAATTTGATAAATTTTTAAATTAGCATTAGGTAAAACAACTGTTCCTATATCTCTTCCATCCATAACAACGCCATTTTTTGAAGCATTAGCTAGCTCACGTTGCTTTATAACAAATAATTCTCTTACTTCCTTAGGACAAGAAACTAATGAAGCAAGCTTTGAAACCTCATTTGTTCTAATATCACTAGTAACATCCTTACCATCTAAATAAATATTCCCATTTTCATTCATAAAAATATTTATTTTATTAGTAGCTTTTACTAATTCATCTTTATTATAAGCATCAATATTGTTATTTAAAACATACAATGCTAAGCAACGATACATAGCTCCTGTATCAATATAGGTATAATTTAGCTTTTTAGCCAATCTTTTTGCAACAGTTGATTTACCAGCAGCTCCTGGTCCATCAATAGCAATTACAATTTTTTTATTTTCTTCCACAATATATCACCACCGCTAAAATTATGATTATAATAACAACAATAATAAACACAATAAGAGCAGTTGGAACTTTTCTTTTATTATGTTCTTTCGTTTGTTTATTAAGATTATCCTCACCAAAGAAGTCTGGATCAATAGTACTTAATGTCTTTTTTGTTTCATCAAAGTCTTCGTTTGAATGTGCTTTTGCTTTATTTTCAATTTCTTTATTTACTTTTTTATATAATTCTTGATTTCTATCAACTCTTTTTTCCATTATTACACCTTCAAACTAGAATATTTATTTTAATTTACAATATTCTCTAGCTATTATAGCACCAATCTTAGCATTATTATAAATTAAATCTATATTTGCTCTTAAAGATTCACCCTTTGTTTCTTCAACAATTTTCTTTAATAAAAATGGAGTGATATCCTTGCCATGTACCTTTAATTTATTAGCCTCATTAATAGCTTCATCAATATATTTATTGATTATTTCATTTGGAATTTCTTTTTCGCGTGGAATTGGTACTGATACTAAAATGCCACCATTAAGTTTTAAATCTCTTTTATATTTAATAACACTAGCGATTTCCTTTTCATCCTTCATAGCATAATCAAGTTTTAAGCCGCTATCTGTTGAATAAAAAGCAGCTAAATTTTCTGATTTATAGCCTAATACTGGAACACCTTGTGTTTCAAGATATTCAAGGGTTAATGGTAAATCTAAAATTGCTTTAGCTCCAGCGCAAATTACAGTAACATTAGTTTTTGCAAGCTCTTGTAAATCAGCAGAAATATCAAATGTTTGTTGAGCATTTTTATGTACTCCCCCAATTCCTCCAGTAACAAAAACTTCAATATTAGCAAGGGAAGCTAAAATCATAGTTGCAGAAACAGTTGTAGCCCCCCACATCTTACGAGCCATAACAACAGGTAAATCACGTCTACTTACCTTAGCAATTCCACCTTTTTTACCAAATTGCTCAATTTCATCTGCACTCATACCTATAATTGCTTCACCATCAATAATGCCAATTGTAGCAGGTATAGCACCATTTTCACGAATTATACGTTCAACCTCTAAAGCTGTTTTTACATTTTGAGGATATGGCATACCATGAGAAATAATTGTTGATTCTAAAGCGATAACTGGTAAATTATTATCTATTGCTTTTTTTACTTCATCACTAATTTTAATTTTCATATTTTTTTACCTCTTTTAAATTATATTTAAAATATACCATTTTTTTATACTTTAATAAAGTAAAATCAACTTATTTAGATAAAAATGCCAAAAAACTTTAAAGTGTGATGTTTTTACTAAAAATATAAATCGCCATTAACAATGAAATATGTCTATTTACATAAAGCAAGTAATATTGTAGAATATAGAAAAGAAATGATGATATATAAATATGGATAACAAAAAAATGATTCCTGATATTGGTGAGGTAAATGTTGTTGAAAGCGGCTTATCAGGAAAAATGAAGGTTTTTGTAAATGGCAATGAGCTTACTCAAATAAGCAAAAATGAATTTGCCTACATTGATGAAAATAATGAGACAATTAATTTCATTGTAACTGGGAATTTATTGAAGGGTATTAACCTAAGAGTTAATCAAATGTCTCCAAAAAGCTCACCGCTTGAAATATTTTTAGCCTTATTACCATTTATATTTGATATAATTTGGGGAAATATTCCTAGTACTGTTGGTATTTTTCCAATAGTTGGCGGAGCAATTGGCGGAGTAATTACTGCTTTACTTGGTATGACTAGTTTAATTTTCATGAAAAAAACAAAGAATGTTTTATTTAAACTCTTAATTGGCTTAGGTTTTGCTATAATAGCTATTTTAATTTGCTACCTAATAGCTCTTGCAATTTTATCAGCAGCTCAACAATAGTTATTTAAATTTTTTTTGAAAAAGGGTGTTAAATATTTTAAAAATGTTATATAATAGACGTGTAAACTTTGGAGGAATTTAAAATGAAAGTATACGTAGATGACGATAAATGTATCGGATGTGGTCTTTGCACTAGTTTAGCTGATGCTGTTTTCTCATTAAACGATGATGGAAAAGCTGTTGCTGGAGAAGTTACTGCAGCTGATGAAGAAGCAGTTGAAGGTGCAATTGCAAGTTGCCCAGTTGAAGCAATTAGCAAAGAATAATTAATTTTTATAAAAGTAAAAGCCATAATTGAGGAATTATGGCTTTTATTTTGTTATTTTTTCAATTAATAGATGTGTTTTCTTATATAAAATAAATGTTAAAGCAAAAACAATAATATAACGGAAAATATTAAATGGTAAAACGCCAATAAAAATATAGCAAAGCATAAAGTTACTTTCATTTACAAAAGAAATATAAGATAATGATTTAACTAATACTTCCTTGCTAAATCCTGCAATATAAATATAAGCAGGTATTAAAACTAAATAATTAAGAAGGCAAGCAAGAGCAGTTGAAGCTAATATTCCTAATGCCATTCCTTTAATTGCTCCTTTTAATGTTCTATTTCTTTTATAAATTATTCCAGATATTAAAATTAAAGTAAGTCCTAATAATAAATCTGCAAATTCGCCAACTCCAGCAGTAATACTTCCTGGTAGCTTAAAAATAAAACGAATTAAAATTATAAGCGCACCAGCATATGGCCCATAAATAAAGCTTGTTATAATTGCTGGAATTTCTGATACTTGTATATCTAGCCATCCTGGGAAAAAAGGTAAATTAATTTTTAAAAAGAAATATAAAATAATAGTAATTGATGATTGTAAAGCAATCATTGATATTTGCTTTATATTTAAATCTCTTTTAAATAATAATAAAACTGAAAAAACAAAAATTAATGATCCTATAATTAATAATAAATATGTTAAAAAGGATACTAAGTGCTCTTTAAAAACTAATGATAAAGTAATTATTAAAACACTTATAATTAACATAATTATATTTAAAGCATTTTTTTTCATACTAATCCCTCCTAAAAAGAAAAAAAATCCTTTTCGGGGATTTTAAATTTTTTTCTTCTTTCATCCAGACTTTACTGTCGGCACTAGAATTTCACTAGTTCATGCATATAAATGCTCGTAGGCTATACCACCGGTTAGGAATTTAACCTACCCCGAAGACACTTATATTATAGCCCTTAATTATAAAAAGGCAACATTTTTTACTAAAATCATTTTTTATTTATCTAAAAATTAGTATAATTATTTAAGGAAGTTAAAAAAAGAGGGTTTTAAAATGGATTCAATAAATGATACAATAGTCGCTTTATGTAGCGGTGGCGTAAAAGCTGCAATTAGTGTAATTAGAGTCAGTGGTAATGATGCTTTCTTGATAGTAGATAAAATATTTACTAATAAAAAGAATCATGAGCATCAGCATGTTTATTATGGCCATATTAAAGATAATGATGAAATAATAGATGAGGTAATGGTTACTTATTATTATTCTCCAAAATCATTTACTGCTGAAGATATGGTAGAAATATCGTGCCATGGTAATCTATTAATTGTTAAAAAAATAATTGGATTATTAATTAAAAATGGTGCTAGATTAGCCACAAATGGTGAATTTAGTAAAAGAGCGTTTTTATTTAATAGAATTGATTTAGTTAATGCTGAAGCTATTAATGATTTAATTAATGCTAATAGTGAGCAATCATTAAAGCTAGCTCTTTCTGGCTTAAATGGTATAACTAGTGATTATGTTTACAAGCTATCAGAAAGCTTGCTTGATGTAATAGCTCAAATTGAAGTAAATATTGATTATCCTGAATATGATGATGTTGAGCAATTACGCTATGATAGTGTACTACCTTCTATTAACGACTTTCTAGATAAGCTCGATAAGGTAATTGCTGATACAAAAAAAGGTCAAACTATTAAAAATGGTATTGATACTGTAATTATTGGAAAGCCAAATGTTGGTAAATCATCCTTATTAAATGCTATGCTTAAGGAAGATAAGGCTATTGTTACTGATATTGAAGGAACAACTCGTGATATAGTTGAAGGTAAAATAGACTTTTATGGCTTAACTCTTAATTTAATTGATACAGCAGGTATTAGAAAATCAAATGATTTAATCGAACAAATCGGTATAAGTAAATCCTTAAAATCATTAGAAAAAGCTTCTTTAGTTTTATTAGTTTTAGATGGTAGTAAGCCATTAAGTGATGAAGATAATGAGCTTTTAAATAAAACAAAAAATTATCAAAGAATAATTATCGTTAATAAAAGTGATCAAAATTTATGCTTTAAAATAGATAACGCTGTTTATATTTCCACAATTAATAATGATTTAAAGCAATTAGAAGAAAGAATTAAAAGTATGTTTAATGACTTAATTTATGATAATACACCATTATTATTTAATGCTCGTCAGGAGGGCTTGTTAAATAAAGCTAAGGAACATTTACTTGAAGCTAAAAATCAAGCATTAAATGGTCAGGTTATTGATTTAATATCTATTGATTTAAAGGAAGCATATACTTGCATTCTTGAAATACTTGGAAAGAATAATTCCTTTGATTTATTAGATAGTATTTTTTCAAAGTTTTGTTTAGGTAAATAATTATGATATTTAATACACACTCACATATAAATGATAAAATAAATAATAAAGATGAATTAGATTTGTTATTAAAGGAATGTAATGAATTTAATGTTTTAAAAATTGCTTGTGTTGGCTATGATTACACATCAAGCGTTAATGCTATAAAGCTTGCTTCCTTATATGATAATATATATGCAATTTGTGGCTTACAGCCAGAAGAAGTAAATAAATATGATGGTGATTTAAGTGAATTTAAAGAGCTATTTGATAATGAAAAATGTATTGCTATTGGTGAAATTGGCCTTGATTATTATTATGGAAAGGAAAGCAAAGAAAAGCAGCTTTATTATTTTGAAGAGCAATTAAAAATTGCTTGTAAATATAAAAAGCCAATTGCTATTCATTGTAGAGAAGCTCATGAGGACTTATATAATTTATTATACAAATATCATAAATCACTTGATGGTATAATTCTTCATTGCTACACTGGAAGCGTTGAAATGATGAAGCGTTATTTAAAGCTTAATGCTTATATTTCAATTTCAGGAATAGTAACCTTTAAAAATGCTCTAACTATAAAAGAGGTTGTTAAAGAATGCCCTCTTGATAGATTACTTGTTGAAACTGATGATCCTTATTTAACACCTTTTCCTTTTAGAGGAAAGGAAAATCATCCATCATATGTTTATTATGTTATAAAGCAAATAGCTATGTTAAAGGAAATGGATGAAAAAGAAATTCAAGACATTACCTATAATAATGCTTTAAGGGTGTTTCATTTATGAAGGAAATAAAAGAAGTAATTATTGTTGAAGGAAAATCAGACAAACAGTTTTTAGAAACCTTTTTAAAGGCTGATATTTTAACATGTAATGGTTCAGCTATTGATGGCTTTGATATTGAATATGTTAAAGAACTAGCTAATAAAAGAGGTGTTATTATATTAACTGATCCTGATTATCCAGGGCAAAAAATCAGAAATGAGCTAACACATGAAATTAGTGTTTGTAAGCAAGCCTTTGTAAGAAAGGAAAATTCAATAAAGCACCACAAGGTTGGAGTTGCTGAAGCAAGCAAGGAAGAGGTATTATTAGCTTTAGAAAACGTAGTCACATTTGATAGTAATAATAAAGGCCATTTAAAATCAAGCGATTTATTAAGGCTTAATATTATAGGATTAAATTCTAAGACTAACAAACAAAAAATTATTGATCATTTCCATATTGGCTATTGTAATAGTAAAACCTTACTAAATAGATTAAATTTATTAAATGTTTCTCTTTTAGAATTGGAGAGTGTTATTAATGATAAGTAGTAAAAAATATGTTGATGAAACCTTAAGGAATAACAATTTAACTGCTAATAAAGCCTTAGGGCAAAACTTTTTAGTTGATGAAGATATTGCTAAGGAAATCATTTCAAAGGCTAATATTAATAAAAATTCCTATGTTATTGAAATAGGTCCAGGGCTTGGTGCCTTAAGTGAAATAATTGCTACTAAAACTAATTGCTTTAAAATGTATGAAATTGATAAAAACATGGTTAATATACTAAATGAAACATTTAAAGAATATAAAAATGTTTCAATAACTAATATTGATTTTTTAAAGGTTGATATTGAAAAATTAATTAGTGATGCTAACAGTCAAGGCTATAATGACATAATTATTATTTCTAATTTACCATATTATATTACTAGTAAATTATTAAATAAAATTTTAATTAACAATTTAGAAATTAACACCTTTATTGCAATGATGCAAAAAGAAGTTGGACAAAAAATAATAAAGCCTGATAAAAAGGATTTAAACCCCTTATCAATAATTTTAAAATATCAATATGATGTTGAAATTATCAAATATGTTAGTAAAAACTCCTATCTTCCTCGACCAAATATTGATTCTATCGTTTTAAAATTTTCCAAAACTGCTCCAAAATATAATTGTAGCTTTAATAGCTTAGTTTCCTTATTAGATATAATATTTAAAAATCGTCGTAAGACTATTTATAATAATTTAAAGATTATTTTTAAAAATAATG
>CAKPZU010000015.1 GCA_934215405.1 uncultured Bacilli bacterium
AACTTGAAAGATGCATATTGGTCCTTAAACTATGGTATTTTCAAACACTAGCAACACTTTCAGCAAAAAGAGCCAAATTTATTACAAAATAGTTTTGTTTTGCTTGATATATGAATGGTATTTTGTTATTATTACTATGTAAAATTTATTTACATAAAAGGAGGATTTAGTTTTGAAAAAGATTGTAAAGGCTTTTTTAACTGCTTTTTTTGCGGTGTTTACTTTATTCACCTTCGTAGCTTGTAATGGAAATAAGGGGTGCGCTGAAAATGCTCATACTTGGGATAATGGCGCATTAATTAAAAAAGCTACATGCACTGAAAAAGGTGTTAGAAAATTTACATGTACAACATGTGAAGAAGAAAAATGGGAAGTTGTTGAGGCTTTAGGGCATACAAAAGAGGATACATACTCTTATGATGCAAATTCGCATTGGTATGAATGTAAAGTATGTCATGAAAAGGTTGATGTAGTAGCTCATAACTTAAAGGTAAGAACAATTACTGAAGCAACTTGTTCACAAAAAGGTGCTGAAGCTGTTGAATGTGATTGTGGTTATTATGCATTACGTGAAACAGAAAAGCTTGCACATAAGGTTGTTGTTGATGCTGCAGTTAATCCAACATGTAGTTCTACTGGCTTAACAGAAGGAAAGCATTGTGAAACATGTGGAGAAATACTTGTTGCTCAAAAGGTTGTTAATAAGTTAGAACATAAGGTTGTTGTTGAGGTTGAAATTTCAAAAGCAGCAACATGTGAAGAAGATGGTGTTTATACAAACGTTACAAAATGTGAAGAATGTGGCGAAATTATTAAACGTGAGGCTAATTTAAAATTAAATAAATTAGGTCATAAACTTGGAAACTTACATGAAAGAGTTGAACCAACATGTGAAGAAGATGGTAACATTGCATATTATGAATGTGAAACATGTCATAAAAACTTTGCTGACAAAGATGCTAAAAATGAATTAAAAGATGCTGTTACTTTATATCATACAGGCCATGCTTTAAAGTTCCATTATGGAAAAGATGCAACATGTGAAGAGAAAGGCTATAAGTACTATTATACATGTGATAAGTGTAACTACACAACTTTCGAAGAAATAGAAGCATTAGGACATGATATGGTAGCTGGCGTATGTACTAGATGTAATAATGAACAAGAATATGCAAACCTTGAATCAATTATAAAAACTGGTAAAGCAAATGATAAATTTACTATTGTTGGTAAGGTTGTAGCTATTTATTCTGGAGATAGATTTAATGGTATCTTTGTTGCTAATGGCGAATATGCTATACAATTATTTGGAAAAGGAAATAATGCTTATAAAAATGTAAAAATTGGTGATATTGTTGAAGCAACAGGAACATATGCTTTCTTTGCTAGCAATAGAACAACAGAACTAAATACAACTGAAATTAAAGTGTTTGCAAATGGTACAAGAAACTCACAATACCATGAACCTGTAGCTTATACATTTGATGCAAGCACATTTAAAACTATTACAAAATCATCAAAAGGCTCTGATAATGTCTATTCAAATAGACCTATTACAGTAACTGGTGTAGTATCAAAAACTATTCAAAGCAATAGACAAGTTAATTTAACAGTTGATGGAATTGATGTGCCAGTATTCTTTAAAAGCCAAGCTGCAGTTGGAAATGATATTTTCAATTTCATGAAGAACTTAAAGGTTGGCGAAAAAATAACTGTAACAGGTGTTATTGGCTCATATAATGGTACAACACAAATTATTGCTCCAAGCATGCCAAGCATGGCTCATATTCACAATTTTGAAAATAAAATAATTTCTGATAAATATTTTGCAAGTGCACCAACATGTACTTCAAAGGCAAGATATTATTATAGTTGTGAATGTGGTGAAAAAGGTACTGAAACATTTGAAGATGAAAGCACTAAGAAAACAGCACATATTTGTGGTTTAATGGTTCACGAAGTTAGTGCAACATGCTTAAAAGAAGGTACAATTGATCACTATCAATGTTTAGTATGTAAAAAATATTTAGATAGAGAATTTAATGAAGTTGATACTTTAGTAATCCCTGCTTTAGGTCATACTTATGACGAAACAAAATGGGTAAGTAATGAAACTAGTCACTTCCACAAATGTATTAGATGTGATGCGCAAAGCGATGTAACTGAACATACATTTAATTGGATTATTGATAAAGAAGCAACTGAAGATGAAAAAGGCTTAAAGCATGAAGAATGTGATGTATGTCATTTTATAAGAAATAAAAATACTGAAATTCCTCAACTTGCTCATAAGCATGTATTAACTCACGTTGATGCTAAAGATGCAACATGCTTAGAAAAAGGAAATGTTGAATACTATGTATGTGACAAATGTAAGAAAACATTTGAAGATGCAGAAGGAACAAAAGAAATAAAGGATGTTACAACAGTTGGTGACCATGATTATGGAACATGGATTGATGAAATCCCTGCAACATATGTTGCTGATGGTGTAAAAGGCCATTATGAATGTTCAGTATGTCATCAATACTTTGATGAGAAACACGCTGAAATTGCTGATTTAACAATCGAAAAACTAGATCGTACACCTTTAGCTGCTCCAGTTGTAACTATTAACAGTAAAACTGGTGAAGCAACTTGGAATAAAGTAGAAAATGCAACTTCTTACGACTTATATGTTAATGGTGGAAGAACTGGTGAAGTTACTGATACAACTTCTTATATATTAACTGATGGTGATAAATTTTATGTAGTTGCTAAATCAACTGATGAAAAATATAGCGAAACAAAGAGTAACGAAGTTGAACTTATTAAAACTACTGGATTGGGTACACAAGATGATCCTTATACAGTAGGTGATGCTTTAAAATTAATTGGAAAATTATATACATCTGCAGTTTCAACAAATCAATACTATGTAAAAGGTTTAGTAGAAGTTGTTACAACAAAAAATGATAACTATAACTTTAACATTACTGATGGAATAAATACTATTAATACATATGGTATTGCAGCAAATGGCTTTACATTAGAAACAGTTTTAGGAACTGGTTATGATGTTGTTGTTTTAGCTAAAATGGGTGTTTTTAACAATAATGAACAATTATCAAGTGGTAAATTAATTTCAGCTACTAAGGTTACTGTTTCATTTGAAAAGAAGAGCGTTAGCGAATTTTTAGAAATTGGCGCTTCTTCAACTAATTATGAAGTAACTGGTATTGTTAGCGAGATTGTAAATACTACTTATGGAAATCTATATTTAACTGATGCAAATGATTCAACTAAGAAAGTATATGTTTATGGTACTTTAACTCCTGCAGGTGAAGCTCAAAAATTCTCAACTTTAAATGTTAAAGTTGGCAATATATTAACTGTTATTGGACATTTAGAAGAATTTACTGATAAAAGCGGAAAAACCATATTAGAAATCAATCAAGCTGTATTTGTATCAGTTGCTGAGAGAACTGAATTCAATATTACTTTAGCTAATCCAGTTGAAAATGCAACAGTAGAAGGTTTACATACTACTCCAGTTACAAAAGGAACTAAAGTTGAATTTACAGTAACTCCTAGTACTGGATATAAAGTAAGCTATGTTCAAGTTGAAGGTGAAACAATTACTCCAGCTGCTGATGGAACATATAGCTTTGTAGTAAATCAAGATGTAGAAGTAAATATTGTAGTTGTAAAAGAAGGCGAAGTTCAAACATCTTTAAAGTTTACATTTAAATCAGATAAAGATGGTACTACTGATTTAACTGATAAAACTTTTAAATCATTGTGTACAATAAGTACTGCAGTTGAATATAGTGTAACTACTTCTACTAAAGTTTATAATGGGAAAGATAATACATTAAAGTTTAGTTCTGCAAAAGCAAATGGAAAATTAGTAATTGTATTTAAAAATTATACATTTAACAAAGTTGTAATTAATGCAAAGACTTTTGGTAGTGATAAATCATCATTATCAGTTAATAGTTCTGCTTCGCAAAATTTAACAGCATCAAATAATGACTATACATTTGTGTTGACTAGTGGAGTATCAACATTAACAATTAATGCGACAAAGAGATGCTATATTACATCTATAACTTTATTATAAAAATTTGTTATAGTGGATGGTCTTAATTGATCATCCTTTTTCTTTTTGTTGTTTCTTTATTGCTTATTTAAGAGTATAATAAAGCTAGTTGGGGGAGGGTTTATTTTATATGAAAAATAAAATAAAAATATTTAGTTTGTTTATTTTAGTCTTTACAATGCTAAATATCAATTTAAAGCAAACTTGCTTTAATGATACTAATGTTGTAAATGCTTATGATGAAGTTACTAATTATTATTCATCAATTGACTTTAATCAAACAGGATTAGCTTTAAGAGGCGAAGTTAGAGATTTAATAACTAGTACACATAAAAATTATACAACATATAGCGGATTAAGAAATGTTTTTAAAACTTCTGATGCCGATGTAAATAAAAGTGGAAATATTATTTGGTTTTATAGTGGAACTTCAATTCCTTTTAATGGAGCGTTTGGCTCATCTAAGGGATCCACTAATAGAGAGCATGTTTGGCCCAAAAATGCTGGTAAAGCTTTTGATGCTGAAGCGAACTGTGGATCAGATGCTCACCATTTACGTCCAGTAGAATTCCAAGTAAATACAACAAGAAGTGATAATAGCTTTAATGAAGTTGCAACAACCTCAGCTAATATTGTAAAGCAAAATGGTTCATCAAGTTATGACAATTTATGCTATACATCTGGTGGCTTTTTCTATCCAGGAGAAGGATATAGAGGAGCAACAGCTAGAATTTTAATGTATGTACAAACTCGCTGGGGAGATACATATAATTTAAGATTTGTTGATGGCGCTGGTAAAAATAAAACAATCGGTAAAATATCAACTCTTATGAAATGGCATCTAACTGAGCCAGTAACAGATGAAGAAAAAAGACGTAATGAAGCAGTTTATAAAATTCAAGGAAACAGAAATCCATTTATTGATCATCCAGAGCTTGCTTCTAAAATCTATTGTAATGATGGTGAAGTATACAATAATGCTTTAAAGAAGGTTGTTGATGAGTATGGTGATGATGAAGAAAAAGTCCTTGAAAATATAGTACTTTATGGTAATGCTAGTAAAACATCTTATGTTGAAGGCGAAAAGTTTGATCCAACTGGTTTAAATGTTATTGGAATTTATGAAGATGGTTCAACAAAAAAGATAGATTTAAACTCATGTAAGTTTGTTGATGCAACAACATATTCAACATTTTTAAGTAAGGGTACTACTTCAGTTATATGTGTTTTTGATAATAAATTAAAATCATACAATGGAATTGAAGTAAAAGAAGGAGCAATAGCTGATAAATGGACATTAGTAACGAAAACAAATGAATTAAAAGAAAATGATAAAATTGTTATTGCTTCAACAAAATGGAGACATACTGGAATTGCAGGTCAATTAACAAATACATATTTAAAAGCAATAACAGATGATAGCCAATTTAGTGAAGATTTAAATGAAATTGTTTCATTAGATAAGAATGCTTTAATTTTCACAATTAAGGGTGATTTAGATAATTGTGAATTAGTAGTTAATGATAAGCAAAAATTAGCAACAGATAAAATAAAAGAATTAAATCTTTTAAGTAAAGGAAATAGTAAATGGTCAATAGATATATTAAATGCTGATGCAACAATACATGAAAGTAATACCAATGGCACTATTCTTTATAATGCTAATTTTACAAGATTTACAACTTATAATTCTGCACCTACATCATCAATGCTATTACCACAAATTTTTAAATTTGATGGTTTATCATCACATGTATGTAATTATACTAATGAAGATACTTCAATCTTATATTTAAAGGAAAAAGCTACATGTATTAGTAAACCTAAGTATTATTATAGCTGTAAAGAATGTGGAGCAAAATCAAATGAAACATTTGAATTTGGTGAAGATTTAACTTCACATAGCTTTGATGGAGTATTACATAGTAATGCTAATGGACATTATTATAAATGTAGTAAGTGTGAGGCTACTAAAGCTTTAGAAGATCATAATTTTACTTGGATAGTAGATAAAGAAGCAACAGTAATAGAAGAAGGCTTAAAACATGAAGAATGTAGTGTATGTCATTATAAGAAAAATGAAAATACCATTATTGAAAAGATTCCTCATAATCATGAGTTTGGAAAATGGAATGTAGTGAAAGAAGCTTCAACTACTGAAGAAGGATTAGAAGAAAGAATTTGTAGCATTTGTAATGAAAAAGAAACAAGAAACATAGCTAGACTTGAAAGTAAAGGTTGTAAAGGAAATGTAACAGTATTTCCATTCTTGTTTATCTTTTTAATTGCTTTATTTACTTTAAAGAAAAAATATAATTGATACACAAAGTGATAGATTATTTCTATCATTTTTGTCTTTAAAAAATATAATACTTTATTATTTTATAATAAAGAGTATAATATAAACGCATGGAGGAGTTTTTATGAAAAATAAAATAAAAATATTTGGCTTAATTGCTTTAGCTTTTACAATGCTTAATATTAATTCAAAGCAAATTGGTTTTAATGATACTAATGTTGTAAATGCTAGTGATGAAGTAGATAGCTATTATTCATCAATTGATTTTAACCAAACAGGATTAGCTTTAAGAGGCGAAGTTAGAGATTTAATAACTAACACACACGTAAACAAAACTACTTATAAAGGCTCATCACCTTACAGCTTACAAGAAGTGTTTAAAACTGCTGATGCTGATGTAAATAAAAGCGGAAATATTATTTGGTTTTATACAGGAACATCGGTATCATTTAACGGATTTGGCGGAAGTGTTGGAGCAACAAATAGAGAGCATGTATGGCCAAAAGATGGTGGTGATGCTTTTGATGCTGAATCGAACTGTGGATCAGATGCTCACCATTTACGACCAACTGAAACACAACTTAACTCAACAAGAGGAAGTAAAAGTTTTGATGAGGTAAGCCAAACCTCAGCTAATATAGTAAAAGAAAATGGTTCAACAAACTATGCTAATTTATGCTATACATCTGGTGGCTTTTTCTATCCAGGAGAAGGATATAGAGGAGCAACAGCAAGAATTTTAATGTATGTACAAACTCGCTGGGGAGATACATATAATTTAAGATTTGTTGATAGTGCTGGAAGTTGTAAAACAATTGGTAAAATATCAACTCTTATGAAATGGCATCTAACTGAACCTGTAACAGAAGAAGAAATTCGTCGTAATGAAGCAGTTTACAAGATTCAAGGCAATAGAAATCCATTTATTGATCATCCAGAGCTTGCATCTAAAATCTATTGTAATGATGGTGAAGTGTATAATAATGCTTTAAAGAAGGTTGTTGATGAGTATGGTGATTATAGTAGCACTACTCCAAGTAAAAATCTTGTTAGTATTTCGCTTTCAGGTACACCAAGTAAAACAACTTATACTGAAGGAGACACATTTAATCCAACAGGCTTAAGTGTTACAGGTACTTATAGTGATAATTCAACTAAAGATATTTCTTTATCATCATGCCAATGGTTAGATGCAACAACATATGATTCAACATTAAGTAAAGGGACAACAAGTGTAATTTGCCAATATGGTACATTAAATACAACATATAATGGTATTGTTGTTAATGAAAAACAAGGTGGAGATATAGATAAACCAGTAATTGATGGAACATATTCACTTGTTACTTCAACCAGTCAATTAACTAATGGTAGTAAAATAGTTTTAGCTTCAAACCAACATAGTTTGGTTGCTGGAAATTTAGGAGATAAAAATTTTGGAACATATAGGGTAACTTTTTCTAATGATGGAAAAACAATCCTTTCAGATATTAGTGAGTTTGATGTAACTATTTTAAAAATAAATGGTAATCCTAGTAATTGTACATTAACAAATACTAGTGGCCAAGAATTAAAAAGAGTTGCTCTTAAAAATATTGCTTATGCTTCAAGTGGCCAAGGTAGTAAATGGTCAATTACATTTAACTCAGATGGTACAGCAACTATTTCACCAAAAGATGCTTTAAAAGAAAAAATATTATACAATGAAAGTCATCCTAGATTTACAACATATGAAACAACTAATAGAATGTTTTTCCCTCAAATTTATAAGCTAAACGAAGCAGCACATACATGTACATTCAATAAGCAAGTAATAGATGATAAATATTTAGCAAGTAAAGCAACATGTATAGCAAAAGCAACATATTATTATAGCTGTGAATGTGGAAAAGCAGGTAGTGAAACATTTGAAGCAGGAGATTTTGCTTCACATTCATATGAATGGGTAATCGATACACCAGCAACTACAAATAGTACTGGAATAAAGCATGAAGAATGTAGCGTTTGTCATGATAAACGAAATGAAAATACTATTATAGAAAAATTAAGCCATGAGCATACATATGGTGAATGGAAAGTTGTTGAAGAAGCTACATGTAGTAAAGAAGGTTTAAAGGAAAGATATTGTACATATGATGGCTGCAAGGAAAAAGAAACAGAAACAATAGCAAAAGCAAATCATGCATATGAAATAGTATGGAGCTATAATGAAACGTCACATTACCATAAATGTAGTAATTGTGATGCTATAAATGATGAAGCTACTCATACATTTGTTAACGATGAATGTAGCGTATGTGACTTTGTTAGACAATCAAAATATACAAGTATTGAAGATGTTATTAAAAAAGGCACTTCTAATAAATCTTATACAGTAATAGGAAAAGTAGTGGCAATTTATTCGGGTGATAGATATAATGGTATTTTTATCGCTAATGGTGAATATGCAATACAACTATATAAATATACAAATGCAAGTAATATTAAGGTTGGTGATATTGTTGAAGCAACTGGAACATATGCTTTCTATGCTGATAATAGAACAACAGAATTAAATACAACAGAAATTAAAGTGTTAGAAAATGGAAGCAGTAGTCCATATTATCATGAACCTGTTGAATATGTATTTGATAAGAATACATTTAGTGAAATTACTAAATCAACAACTGGTTCTGATAACATTTATACAAATAGACCAATTACAGTAATAGGAGTAGTATCAAAAGCAATCCAAAACGATAGACAAATCAATATTACTGTTGATGGAATTGATGTAGCTGTATTCTTTAAAGGTAAAGATGCTATTGGAAATGATATTTACAATTTCATGAAAGATTTAAAAGTTGGAGAAACAATTAAAATAAGTGGTGTTGTCGGTTCATACAAAGGCACAACCCAAATCATTGCACCAAATATGCCAACAAAGGATATTCATGAATGTAGCTTTACTTTAAAAGTTGTAGATGAAAAATACTTAGCAAGTAAAGCAACATGTTCATCAAAGGCAAAATATTATTATAGCTGTGAATGTGGAAAAGCAGGAACTGAAACATTTGAAGATGGTGATTTTGCTCCACATACATTTACATGGGTAACTGATAAAGAACCAACATGTAAAGAAGAAGGCTTAAAGCATGAAGAATGTAGTGTTTGTCATACTAAACAAAATGAAAATACAAAGATGGATAAAAAAGGCCATACAATAGTTGTTGATGAAGCAGTTGAATCAACATGTGAGCATACAGGCTTAACTGATGGAAAGCATTGTAGTGTATGTAACGAAGTATTAGAAGAACAAAAAGAGATAGTTAAAAAGGATCATACATTTAAGTGGGTAATTGATAAAGATTCAACATGTGCTAAAGAAGGAATTAAACATGAAGAATGCAGTATGTGTCATACTACACAAAATGAAGGCACAAAATTAGAAAAGAAAGCTCACACAGAAGTAGTTGATAAGGGCTATGAAGCAACATGTACATCAACTGGTTTAACTGATGGAAAGCATTGTAGCGTATGTAATGAAGTATTAGAAGAACAAAAAGAAATAGCTAAGAAAGAACATACATTTACATGGATAGTTGATAAAGAATCAACATGTAAGGAAGCTGGAATTAAGCATGAAGAATGTAGTGTTTGTCATACTAAGCAAAATGAGAACACAACAGTTGAAAAGAAAGCACATACAGAAGTAATCGATGCAGCTAAAGAAGCAACATGTACATCAACTGGCTTAACTGAAGGAAAACACTGTAGTGTATGTAATGAAGTATTAGTAAAACAAGAAGAAGTAGCTAAGAAAGAACATACATTTACATGGGTAGTTGATAAAGAATCAACATGTAAAGAAGAAGGCTTAAAACATGGAGAATGTAGTGTTTGTCATACTAAACAAAATGAGAATACAACAGTTGAAAAGAAAGCACATACAGAAGTAATCGATAAAGCAGTTGAAGCAACATGTACATCAATTGGCTTAACAGAAGGAAAACATTGTAGTGTATGTAATGAAGTATTAGTAAAACAAGAAGAAATAGCTAAGAAAGAACATACATTTGGTGAATGGCATGTTGTAAAAGAAGCAACAACTAAAGAAGAAGGAAAAGAAGAAAGAACATGTAGTAGTTGTAATACTACTGAATCAAGAAGTATTGCAAAAATTACTAAGAAGGGTTGTAAAGGAAATATGGCTACTTCAATAATTACTTTAATTACATGCTTAGGACTTCTTCTTCATTTCAAAAAGAAATACAACTAAATAAGAAAAGACAGCAACGTATTAATTTACGCTGCTGTTTTCATTAGATATTTCTTTTTAACATTTAAGTGTATTATTATTTCATGAGGACTCATATTGTTTTCTTTAGCAATTGATTCAATACTTATATGGCTACCAAATAATTCAACAATTTCATTTTCACTTTTTTTGCTTTTTGAATAATAAGTTGAGTAATCCATTGATATTTTTCCGGCTTGCTTAAAATAATTATAATTGCAAAAAGCAAAGGAATTAGTAAATCTACCCCAGCCTTGTCCATAGCCAATTGGTAAGATATAAAGATAGCCATTTTCTAAAGCTTGATAAGTTAAGTCATAACCAACTTTTTCAAATTTATTTATTTTTTTAACAGTTAGTATAGGCGAAGTTAAAGTTAAAGCGTTGTGTAAAAAAGAATTTCTTTCACCAATGCCATATAATTTAATACCTATTCTTATATAGTTTGAAACATCATCAAATCTTTCATTTAGTGAAGATGATGCAAAGCAATGAATCATTATGTCATTTCTTTTTAAGGATTTTACATATTGCTCGAATAAATAATAGGCTTTATGATCAATATCATTGTTAGCAAAATGAGTCATAATACCTTGAAGATTATTATTTTCTCTTGCATGCCTTAATATTTTATTGAAATCCTTTTTGTTTAATCCAAGCCTATTCATTCCAGTATTCACTTTTATATGGAAAGGAATACTTTTGTTTTTAATGATTTCATATTGCTTTATTGATTGAACAACTACATCAATTTTATACTTTTCAATAATTTCTAAATCGTTTTCATCAAAAACATTTAAGTAAATAATTCTATTATTGATGTTGTTTTCCCTTAAAAGCTTTATTTCATTAAAGTCACTTAAAGCAAAGACAATATTATCCTCATATTGTAAAGCTTTAGCAATTGGAAGAAGCCCTAATCCATAAGCATTATCCTTTAAAACAGCAATAACGTTTTTCTGATAATAGCATTTTAAATGCCTCACATTGTATAAAATAGCATCTAAGTCAATTTGTAATTCTGCACTTTTCATCAATATCACCATTAAATTTTATGATTTTTGAGGCATTTTTAGTAATTTTTATAAAAAAAACATAAAAAATGATATAAAAATAATGAAAATGTCTTTTTTGAATGGTATAATATAAGCGACGTTTTTTATATTATAAAAAACATGTTATATACAGGAGGAAAGAAAAAAATGGCATTTAAGTTTGTTTCGATGGATGGAAATACAGCTGCTGCTCACGTTGCTTATGCTTTTAGTGAATTCGCTGGTATCTTCCCAATTACTCCATCATCTCCAATGGCTGAAAATATTGATGAATGGTGCAGCCAAGGAAGAAAAAACATTTTTGGTTCTAAAGTAAAAGTTGTTGAAATGCAATCTGAAGGAGGAGCTTCAGGAACAGTTCATGGTGCTGCAGAAGCAGGAGCACTTGCTGCAACTTATACTGCATCACAAGGTTTATTATTAATGATTCCTAACATTTATAAATGTGTTGGTGAATTATTACCAGTTGTATTCCACGTATCTGCACGTGCACTTGCAACTCGTTCATTAGCAATCTTTGGTGACCACCAAGATATTTATGCTTGTAGACAAACAGGTGTTGCAATGTTATGTGAACACTCTGTGCAAGAAATTATGGATTTATCTCCAGTTGCTCATTTAGCAGCAATTGAAGGCTCTTACCCATTTATCAACTTCTTTGATGGATTTAGAACATCTCATGAAATTGATAAGGTTGAAACATGGGATTATGAAGATTTAAAGAAATTAGTTACTCCAGAAGTAAGTGAAGCAATTAAGAAATTTAAAGCAAATGCTTTAAACCCACACACTAATCCAATTACTCGTGGTGGTGCTGAAAATGATGATATTTACTTTCAAGGTAGAGAAGCTTCAAACAAAGCAACTGAAGATTTAGTTGGTATTGTTGAAAAGCATATGAAGGCAGTAAGTGAAGCAACAGGACGTTACTATGCTCCATTTGTATATGAAGGCGCTAGTGATGCAACTGATGTTATTATTGCTATGGGTTCAGTTACTGAAACAATGAAGGAAGTTGTTGCTGACTTAACTAAAAAAGGTAAGAAGGTTGGTATGGTTAAGGTTTACTTATATCGTCCATTCTCTGCTAAGCATTTAGTAAGCGTACTTCCTACAACTGTTAAACGTATTGCTGTTTTAGATAGAACAAAAGAACCAGGAGCTATTGGCGATCCACTATACTTAGATGTAGTTGCTGCATTAGCTCAAGAAAATAGAAAGATTAATGTTATCGGTGGACGTTATGGTTTAGCATCAAGAGATACTCAACCTAAGCACATTAAGTCAGTATTTGACTTTATGAAATCAGCTAACGCTCATACTGACTTTACAGTTGGTATTAACGATGATGTTACATTCAAATCAATTGCAATTGATGATAACTACCATATTAAGAATGAATACACTTCATGCTTATTCTGGGGTTTAGGCTCAGATGGTACAGTATCTGCAAATAAAAACTCAATTAAGATTATTGGTGACCATACTGATAAATATGTTCAAGCATATTTCCAATATGACTCTAAAAAATCTGGTGGTGTAACTCGTTCACACTTAAGATTTGGAGATAAGCCAATTCATTCAACATACTATATTGAGCACGCTGACTTTATGTCATGCTCATTAGATGAATATGTATTTAAGTATGATATGCTAAAGAGCCTTGCTAAAGGTGGTACATTCTTATTAAATACAACATTCACTGCAGAAGAACTTGAAGAAAAATTACCAAATAGCTTCAAGAAGGCTTTAGCAGAAAAGAAAGCAAAATTCTACATTATCAACGCTACAGCAATTGCTGCTAAAATTGGTATGGGTAGAAGAACTAACACTATTTTACAATCAGCATTCTTTAAATTAGCAAATATTATGCCATATGATCAAGCTGTTGAATTCATGAAGGCTGCAGCTAAGAAGTCATATAGTAAAAAAGGTGACGATATTGTTAAGATGAACTATGTTGCTATTGAAAAAGGTGGCAAAGTTAAACGTATTACTGTTAAACCAGAATGGAAGGATTTAGTAGTAAATCCAGTTAAGAAACCTGGAATTTCTGAATACTTTGATGATTATGCAACTGAAATCAATGACCTAAGAGGTTATGATTTACCAGTATCAGCATTCTTAAAGGGTGACTTATTAAAGGGTTCAATGGAAGCAAATACTACTTATAATGAAAAACGTAATATTGCTACTGAAGTACCTCACTGGCATAGTGAAAACTGTATTCAATGTGGTAACTGTGTAATTGTATGTCCACATGCTACAATTCGTGCATTCTTACCAACAGATGAAGAAGTTGCTGCTGCACCAGCTTTAGGTCAAGATGTATTAAAGGCTATGGGTCCTAATATGACTCAATATAAATATAGAATTCAAGTTTCTCCAGATAACTGTGTAGGCTGTGGACTTTGTGTTTCTGAATGTCCAGGTAAGAAGGACTTAAAGACTGGCGAAGTTAAGAAAGCATTAACTATGAACGATGTTAAGGCTGAAATGGGTCAATCTGAAGTAGCTGACTATTATTATGGTAAGGTTCCATATAGAACACCAATGAATACTAATAACGTTAAAGGCGTTTCATTCTTAAAGCCATATTTTGAAGTATCAGGTTCATGTGCTGGCTGTGGTGAAACTCCATACTATCGTTTAATTTCTCAATTATTTGGTAAGGATTTATTAATTGGTAACGCAACTGGTTGTTCATCAATTTATTGTGGTTCAACTCCTTCAACTCCATTCGTTAAGGATGCAAATGGCCAAGGACCAGCATGGGCTAACTCATTATTTGAGGATAATGCTGAGTATGCTTATGGTATGAGAGTTGCAACAAATATTAAATTATCTGAAGTATGTCAAATTATTAAGGATAACATTAATGATTGTGAAGAACCATTACAAGAATTATTAAATAAATATGTTGCTAACATTAACAACAAAGATGAAACAAGAGCTATTCTAAATGATATGCTTGCAGCTGTTAAAGCATCTAAGTGTGAAGGAATCAAAGCATTACTTGATCATGAAGGAGACTTAGTTGATAAGTCAGTTTGGGCTATCGGTGGCGATGGCTGGGGTTATGATATTGGTTATGGTGGACTTGACCATGTTATCGCTTCAAATGATAATATCAATGTATTAATTCTTGATACTGAAATTTATTCAAATACTGGTGGACAAGCTTCTAAATCAACTCCAGAAGGAGCTATTGCTAAGTTTGCTGCCGCTGGTAAACAAACAGCTAAGAAGGATATGGCTTCAATTGCTATGGCTTATGGTCATGTATATGTAGCATGCATTTCAATGGGTGCTGATAGAAACCAAGCTATTAAGGCATTAAAAGAAGCTGAATCATATGATGGACCATCACTAATCCTTGCATACTCACCATGTATTTCACAAGGTATTAAGGGTGGACTTGTTAACCATCAAAAATCACAACGTGAAGCAACACGTGTAGGATACTGGCCAATCTTCAGATACGATCCTCGTAGAGAAGCACAAGGCTTAAATCCATTCCAACTTGATTGCAAGGAACCAGACTTTGACGCATATCAAGATTATCTATTAACTCAAACTCGTTACTCTCAACTTCCAAAGGTAAACCCTACTGAAGCTGAAAGATTATTAGCTGAAAATAAAGCTTATGCAATGAGACGTTGGGCTAAATTAGCTAAAATGGCTAAGGAAGAAAATTAATTATAAAAATAGTTAGAGTTGGTAAGTAAAATTACCTACCAACTCTTCTTTTCAATAAATTAAGGGGATTTTATGAAGAAAACAATTTATTTAGATATTATATATAGTAAAATTAGCTATATTTTAGCTTGCTTAAATAACTATACTTCCCTTGATTTATCAAAGAGAATTAAAGATATTAATGATAATATATATCTAATAAAGAAAGGCTTTATAGATAATAAAGCGTATGTTGATATTAGAAATGTTATTTCATTACGTGAGAATTTAGACCTTTTAAAAAATAGAATTCAAAATATAGATGATAAAGTTATGCTAGAGGGTCATAAAATTTCATGCTTATTATTTGAAACTTCAAAAATAATAGAACTATTTTTAGAAGAATTTAATTTGAATGATTTAGATTTGAAGGAATATTTATTATTGGCTAGCAAATATTTATATTTTTGTGGAAGAATAATAAATATTGAAATATTAAGTTACGAAAAGAAAGAAAATTAAAAAGGAGATATAATTATGGGAAGAGCACATGAAGTAAGAGCAAAAGCTATGGCTGCTACTGCTGCTGCAAAATCAGCTTTATACAATCGTATGAGCCGTGATATTTATTTAGCAGCAAAAAAAGGATCAACTGATCCAAATTCTAATATTGCATTAAGATCTGCAATTGATAAAGCAAAGAAAGCACAAGTTCCATCTCACGTTATTGATAATGCTATTAAAAAAGCAAGCGGTGGAAATGGTGAAGCTTTAGTTAGAAATGTCTATGAAGGATATGGACCTGGAAATTCAGCTATTATCGTTGAAACATTAACAGATAATGTTAATAGAGCATTTACAGAGGTTCGTTCAGTATTCACAAAGTGTGGTGGAACTATTGGTACTAATGGTTGTGTATCTTATATGTTCACTAAATATGCTGTAATTGAATTTTTAGGAAAGACAGCTGATGAAGCTTTAGAAATTCTATTAAATGCCGGTGTTGATGTAATTGATGCAACAACTGATGATGAAGGATATGTAAGAGTTCTTGCTGATCCAAGTGCCCTTGAAGCAATGGAAGAAGCTTTCGCAGCAGCTGGCGTTAATGATTTTGCAACTGATGAGGTTAAATTAATTCCATCTGAGGAATTAGAATTAAATGAAGAAAAATTAGCTAAATTCAACAGAATGCTTGATATGCTAGACGAAGTGGAAGATGTTCAAAACGTTTATCATAATGTAAAGCTTCCTGAAGAAGATGATGAATAATTAACATATCCATTAGGATATGTTTTTGTATAAATATGATTCACGTTGTATTATTTCAACCAGAAATACCACCAAATACAGGAAACATTATAAGAACCTGTATGGCTAGTAATAGCAAGCTTCATTTAATAAAGCCTTTAGGATTTGAAATATCAGATGCTTCATTTAAAAGAGCAGGACTTGATTATTTACGTTCTTTTAAGTTTGATGTTCATGAAAATTTCGATGATTTTTTAAACACATGTAAGCCAGATGATAATAATACTTATATTATCACTCGCTTTGGAAGCTATATTTATAGTGAAGCACCATTAAATGATGAAACTAAGGATTATTATTTTATATTTGGTAGTGAAACTCATGGTTTACCAGATTACATTCATAAAAAATATGAAGCACATCGTTTAAGAGTGCCAATGGCAGCTGATGCTAGATGTTTAAATTTATCAAATACTGTAGCAATTATAGTTTTTGAAGCATTACGTCAGCAAAATTTTCCTACACTTTCAAGGGAAAATGTTTTAGAAGGATAAAATAAAATAAGAGAATGTTTGTAGCATTCTCTTATTTACTTTCAATTGCTTCAATATTAAATGGTCCGATTTGTAAATATAATGATGATAAAGGAAATTCCATGAATTCTTTAAATGAATTATAAAAGGTTTCATCATTAGTAGTATCTAAGTTACTTAAAACATTATTGCTAATTTTGTATTCCTTACCATTTTGATACCATATAATTAATGGCGTAAATATAAAGATGTATTTGCTACTTACATATGGATAAGTATTAATTAATTCGTTTTCACCTATTTTAACATTATTGTTATAAACAATATTATTTATTCTTTTATCTAAACGAGCAAGGCCATCGTCGTTTACGTTTCCAGTAAATGATCCTAAGGTATTATCAGCAAAGGAGTTATTACTATTAACATCTAAATTAATAGTATGAATATTTAAATTTTCATTATTATTTTCTTTTATATATCTATCTAAATATGGCTGTATTTTTTTGCAATTTGAGCATGTTGATGACTTAAATACAAAAATAGCTTGCTTAGTAGCATCTTGATTATTAACAATATCAACATATTCTTTAAATGAAGTATAATTCTCATTATTACAGCTCACTACAGCATTAGCCATACAAAATAGAAGTGGTATTATAATTATTTTCTTTTTCATATTCTTAAAGTAAAAAAGCACTAAATAGTGCTTTTATTTTGCATAATCTAAGTCGAATCTTTCGTTCCAATCTTCAACCTTAGTAGTGTTAGATGTATCTCCACCAAAGTCTTGGATAAAGTTTTTGAATGATAAAGCTTTTGGCTTCTTTTCATTTGCTTCCCATTCTAGGAACGAACAGTTTTCAAATGTATTGCTGATTCTTGTTTCAACACCATTTTGATACCACATAATTAATGGAGTAGCAACATATGAATATGGATCATCATCACTGCTAATACTTGTTACTTCAGTATAGCTTCCACCAGCTGTATTTACGAAGTCTTCAATTCTATTATCAAGTTGTTTTACATAGTCAACATCTAGACTATCCTTATATGCAGGTGATTTATAACCAGCAGTTGCATCTTTATATCTATAACATTTTACGCCATCAAATTCTTTCTTTTTGCTAGATAATGATAAGTCAACGTTATAAATTTTAAAACTTGCAGAACTATAAGAATCAGACTTTAAATACTCATTCATACCTTTATAGAATTTTGGGCAAATATCGCAACCTTTTTGTGTGAAAACAAATATTAATCCTTCTTCATCTTCACTATCAGCTTGTGCTTTTACTTTTTCAACATATTCACCATAAGTGATTTTTTCCATTTTGTTAGTTGTTGTTAAAGCAGTCCAGCCTTTTTTAATAGCTGCAGTTAATGGACTTAATGAAAATAAGATAACGAAAATAACTACAACAATTAATAATGGTTGAATCCATGCAGTTTCATGGATATATTTACCAATTTTCTTAAAAAATGCTTTCACTTTTTTCATATTTGTAATACCTCCTAAAAATCAAATACTACATATGCTTATTTATCATATCACAAAAACGTATTCTTTTTCAATAATATTTTTAATATTATAGAAAATATGTTTAAAAAAAATCTAATCTATTATATAATAATGCCAAGAGGAAGAAAAAATGACAGCAAAAAAACAGATATCAGAGATATTAATTAAAATCCTTTTTGCAATAATTGGCTTTGTTTTGTCAATTAATATAATCAAAGATATTATTTCACTAATACCCTTATTCAATACGTCTTTGAATGAAAATGAGCTATATTCTTTAATATCTAATACTAATATTGGCTCGATTTATTTAAAAATTGGAGCAGTTGAGGGAATAAATAGTACAATAATGTATACTGCTTTAGTTGCTTTTTTTGATAATATTCCTCTTTTTTATGTTTTGTTTTTCTCAATAATAGTTATTCTTTCATTAATTTATTTTATTTTTAGTAAATGGAATTTGCTTGAAATATACATAAAAATGGCTTATATAGTTCTTTCCTTATATGTTTTTAAATATATTTTTTATGGGCTAGCATTTGTATTATTCTATACTGGTAGCTTTAATTCCTTAAGTTCTTCTTTGATTATTGGTAATGTAATTTTTATGATTTTTTCTTTAGGAGAACTATTTATTATGTTTTTATGGATTTTAAAAATGTTTTTAAATATAGTAGATGATGTAAAAACGCTACTAAATAATTGAATTTCAAGTAAATTAATGGTATAATTATACACGTTTATAAAGAGAGTGTGATTGATTTTATATGTCCAGCCTGACGCGTTGTATTATTTTAATTGTATTACTTTTACTTTCTGCCTTTTTCTCAATGACTGAAAGTGCCTTTTCTTATTGTAACCAAATAAAGTTAAAAGTTGCAGCAGATGAAGGAAGTAAAAGTGCTAAATTAGCTTTGAAATGTCTAAAAAAATTCGACAAATATTTAATTTCTGGCTTGATTGGAAATAATATAGTAAATATTATCTTTTCAGTTTTATCAACTATGCTTTGCATAAGTATCTTAAATGAAAGTTTTAATATAGAGTTAAATAAAGCAAATGATTTAAGTGCAATAATTACGCCAATTGTTTCGACGATTATTGTTTTTTTTCTTGGCGAAATTATTCCTAAGGGAATTGGTAAAACATTAGCTAATAAAATATGTCAAATATGTGTTTATCCTTTAATTGCAATTAGCTTTATTTTAACGCCACTTTCATTAATTTTCCAAGGAATGGTATTTTTAGTTAAAAAGCTTTTTAAATCTAAAGATGAAGATGTCTTAATTGATGAAGAGGATTTTCAAAATATTGTTGATTCAATTGAAGAAAAAGGCTTAATTGAAGAACAAGAAAGTAATATTATCCAATCAGCAGTTGATTTTGATGATACCAAGGTTAAGCAAGTTATGTGCAGTGTTGAAAATGTTTATGCCTTAGATATAGCAATAGCGACAGATAAGGATAAATTATTAGATTTTGTTTTAACGTGCTCATATACAAGAATACCAGTTTATAAAGATAATATTAACAATATAATTGGTATTTTACATGTCCAAAAGCTATTAAAAGCCATAATGCAAAAAAAGGAATATAGTATTGAAAAATTATTAGTTAAACCAATATTTGTTAAACCCAATGTCCATTTAGATACACTTTTTGAAGAGTTTAAAAAGAAAAAAACTCATATGGCTGTTGTCAATGATAAAGACAATAATACATTAGGTATTGTTACAATGGAAGACGTACTTGAGGAATTAGTTGGCGATATTGATGAAAGCAATGAAGGCGGTGTTTCTCATGAATAGTGCTCTTATTATTGCTATTGTTATTTGTATTATTTTTTCAGCATTTTTCTCATGTGTTGAAATGGCTTATGCTAAAGTAAATAAAATGAAGCTAGAACGTGATGCTTCAAAAAATAAAACAAGTTCCAAAATAGCTTTATCATTTGTAAATGATTATAACAATACAATTACAATTATTTTAATTGGAAATAATTTAGTTAATATAGCTGCATCATCTATAGCTACAATTTTATTTGTTGCTATTTCACCAGAGCATGGTGAAACATTAGCAGTAATTGTTATGTCAATTATAGTTTTAATATTTGGTGAAATTATTCCTAAAAATCTTGCTACGGTTTATCCATATGGGATTTCTTGTTCATTCTCATATCCAATGCTATTTTTTAAATATTTATTATATCCTATTACATTTGTTGTACAAAAGATTTTAAATGGCTTTAATAAATTATTAAAGAAGCATAAGACTGAAGAGGTAACAGATGATGAGTTAATTGAAATGGTTGATTCTATGGAAGAGCAAGGATTAATCGATGAAGATACTCAAGAATTAATAACAAATGCTATTGATTTTATTGATGTAGATGCAGTTGAAGTCATGGTTCATAGACGTGATGTTTTTGGCTTTGATATAAATGATGATATTAATGAATTACTAAATAATCCACATTTACTTGATTATTCAAGAATACCTGTTTATGATGATAATATTGATAATATTTTAGGTATATTAAATACTAAAGAATTGATAAAATTACATCTTAACAATGAAAAAATCGAAATCAAAGAATTATTAACAATTCCACTTTATGTTTATCAAACACAATCAATTTCTGATGTTTTAAAGGAATTAAGACAAAAGCACATTCATATGGGTGTAGTAAAGGATGAATATGGTGGAACAATGGGTATACTTACAATGGAAGATATTTTAGAGGAACTTGTAGGTGAAATATACGATGAAAAGGATTTTGAAGAAACAGAAGAATATCATAAGGTAAGTAAAAACAAATTTACTGTTGATGGAAACATGAACATTTATGATTTCTTTGATTTAATTAATTATAAATATGATGACGATTTTGAAAGCTTTTATTCAACTGTTGGTGGTTGGATTACTGATGTATTACAGCACTTTCCAAAGGAAAAGGATTCATTTGAATTTAATGGCTATAAAATTAGAGTAATGAAAGCTAGTGAATTTACTGTTGAAAGAGTTAGTGTTACCAAAATATATGATGAAAGTGAAGAAAAAGAATAATTAGTCATATATTATAATGGTGATTAGATGCTAACGCTTCAAATATGGGACAAAAATAGTTATGAAAATTCTTTTTTAGATAAAATAAAAGCGATAGTAAAAGCTACTAGCCTAAATATTTATTGTGGTTTTGACTATGGCTTTTTTGATGGCTTTGAAATATTTTATGGAACAAATAAAGATAGCACAATAGCAAATAAGGTTTATAATGAATTAAAGAATAAAAAGCTAAATATAAAGATATGTAGTAATATTCCTTATGATTTTGATTTAATTCTATTATTTGGATATACTAATAATAAAACACAAAGAAAATATCTAAAAAGGAAAGAAAAAGATATCATTAAAGCTTTAAGAAGATGCTTTAATTAAAAATTACAAATGCTTTTAAAAAACTTGTAAGTGCTTTCAATACAATTATGCTTTAAAAAAATAAAAGTTATGTTATAATAGTATCAAGAGCTGTTGAACAGATATATATTAGAAGGAGTGGTATTTTATGGAAAATAATAGTAGCAATTTAAATGCGCCAACTAAAAGTGAAAATAAAATAATTAAGACATATATCTTTGCCCTTGGAGGTTTAAATGAAATAGGTAAGAATACTTATTGTATTGAACATGGCGGCGATATAATAATTATTGATGCTGGTGTAAAATTCCCTGAAAATGAACTTCCAGGTATTGATTATGTAATACCTGATTATAAATACTTAATAAGAAATAGTGCTCGTATTAAAGGACTTTTTATAACACACGGCCATGAAGACCATATTGGTGGTATCCCATTTTTACTACAAATGGTTAATATTCCAATTATTTATGCTTCAAAATTAACAGCTGGCTTGATTAGAAATAAGCTTGAAGAAAATAACCTAAAAAGTACAACTAATATTCAAGAAATTTCTTCATCTAGTGTTGTAAAAATTGGACAAATGAAAATATCATTTTTCTCAACAACCCATTCTATTCCTGATTCATTAGGATTATGTATTGATACTCCAAATGGTAGAATAATTGAAACAGGAGATTTTAAGGTAGACTTAACTCCATTAGGTGAAGATATTGAACTTGCTCGTATTGCTCGCTTTGGTGAAGAAGGCGTTACTTTATATATGGCTGATTCAACAAATGCTGAGGTAGAAGGATCATCTAAATCTGAAAGAGATGTTGCTAAATCATTACATGAAATATTTAAAAGCGCAACTGGAAGAATTATTATTGCTACATTTGCAAGTAACGTTCATAGAATTCAACAAATTATTGAAGCATCAGTTAAATATAATAGAAAAATATTAGTTTTTGGACGTTCAATGGAAAATGCTATTTCAACTGGAAGAAAGCTTGGATATATTAAATGTCCAGATAATTATATTTATGATATTGAAACTGCTAAAATATCAGCATATCAAAATCTAAATGAATTATTAATTTTATGTACTGGTTCACAAGGTGAACCAATGGCAGCCTTAAGTAGAATTGCTAACAATACTCATAAGGTAATTAAAATAATACCTGGTGATACTGTTATTTTCTCATCAAATCCAATTCCTGGAAATTTATCTCCAGTTACAAAGGTTATTAACATGCTTTCAAAGCAAGGTGCTGAAGTAATTGTAAATAGTGCTTTATATTCAATTCATACATCAGGTCATGCTCAAAGAGAAGAATTAAAATTGATGCTAAAGCTTGTAAAGCCTAAATATTTTATGCCTGTCCATGGTGAATATAGAATGCTTAAGTTACATGCTGATTTAGCTGTAAAAATGGGCGTTTGTGATAGAGAAAAAACATTCCTTTGCAACAATGGTGATGTATTAGTTATGTATCGTGGTGAAGTAAAGCGTGGAAAGACTATGGAGGTTGGAACACGTTATATTGATGGTAAGGATATAAATGGTATTGATGATGCTATAATTAAGGATAGAAAGCGTTTAGGAAGCGATGGATTAATATCAGTTGTTATTCCTATTGACTTAAAAAATAATACTATGCTAAAGCCACCATCAATTGTTTCAAGAGGATTTATCTTCTTAAAAGAACGTGGTGAATTATTAATTGAAGCTGAGCATGTTGTTTATGATGCATTATCTAAGCTTATGAAAAAGAAAGTAACTGTTGCTGAAATTAAAAATGAAATAAAGGTAGTTACTTCTGATTTTGTTTATGATAGAACACAAAGAGAGCCAATTATTATTCCAGTAATTTTGTATAGAAACTAATTATGAGTAAAAAAATAGTACTGGCTAGTGCTTCTCCAAGAAGGCATGAATTATTAAAAGAAATATTTAAAGATTTTGAAGTTGATGTTTCAACTAAAGAAGAGAAAAAGCCTTTTTATGTTAGTGTTAAAAATATGCCAATGTATTTAGCAAAGCAAAAAGCTAAGGAAGTTTTTAAAAGGCATACAAATGATATAATAATAGGTGCAGATACAATTGTTTATATTGACCATAAAGCATTAGGTAAACCAAAAGACTATAATGATGCAAAAAGAATGATTTCCTTGCTTTCAAATAGAACGCATGAGGTAATTACTGGAGTATGTATTATGTCTAAGGATTTTATTGATACATTTAAAGTAATAAGCAAGGTTACATTTAAAGAATTATCAATGGAGGAAATTGAAAAATATTGTATGTTAAAAACAATTTATGATAAAGCTGGAGCATATGCTATCCAAGGTGAAGCTAAGGATTTTGTTATAAATGTTGAAGGTGAATATAATAATATTGTTGGATTACCAACTAAAAAATTAAAAGAAAAATTAAAAAAACATTCAATTTAAGAATGTTCTTTTTGTTACAAACAAGATAAAAAAAGCATAATATACTTTGGGAGGTATATTATGTATAATAAAGACCAACGATTATTTCCGTTTATTGGCGGTTTAGTTTTAGGTGGAGTTACTGGCGCTTATGCTGAAGGTAGTAAAATGATGCCTGCTTATCCACCATATGTAAATCAATATTACAATAATTATCCTTATCCATATTATTACAATTACCAAAATCAATATCAATATCCATATTATAATGCAGTTGTAAATTCTGATACTTATCCAAATAATTATATGCAAAATCAAGCTAAAATAATTAATGAGGGTAATAGCGATGTTATAATAAGTGATGCAAGAGGATTATATAGTAATATTAGTGATGTGCCAAAATATGTTGAATATTAATAAAAGGAGCAAATGCTCCTTTTATACTTTATAGCGATAAAGACGATATTTATAACGATTTGTTTCTTTATAAATCATCGGCAAATACATAGTTTTTTCATTATAAATAATAATATTATTTAAATCATAGATATAATCTGTATAGCCTGAAATATTTAAAACCTCATTAGCTTTTTTCCTTTTTAAAGAAACCTTTTGAATGGAGTTATCTAAAATCAAATACATATATTCATCTTTAACAATAAATGATTGAAAATCAACTCTTTTAATTTTAAATGATGTGAATTCATTATCTTTAAAGGTTGTAATGATTAAATCATTATTCGAAAAATAATAAGTATAATAAAGAGTATTATTATTTATAGAAGCATAAAGAATATAATTATCGATTAAAGAATATTCCATATTTGTTAAATTTAAAATATAATTGCTTTCATTATATGTTTGAATAAATAAATAATCATTAGAAATAAAATTAATACTTTTAATATTTAAAATATTATTAGATATATGATAAATAGGCTTATTTTCACTAAATGAATAAATAACATAGTCAGTGTAATAATAATATGAATTATTATTTTCATTAATAAGGAAAAAATCAAAATTCAAATCATTATATATTTTAAATTCACTATTTTTCACATCAATAATTATTAAGCTTTTATTATTGTTATAAAATAAATAATGGAGATTTCCTCTTTTTTCAAAGGAGTATGTTTGCATTTCTTCATTTTTTATTTCAAAGCTAAATAGAATTATAGGCTTAACATTTGAGGGTTCAATTTGTTCAATTGTAACTAAATTATCCTTTTTATTTAAATATATTATTTTTTCATCATTAGTAATAGTATATATAACTTTTGCTTCAACTATATCACTTTGCTCACTTAATTCATAAAAAAATTTAAATTGTAATGAGATAAATGAGAATGTTGAAATAATTAAATAAACTAAACCTAAAGAAACAATAAATAGTAAAATAAAGAAAACATTTTTTTTACCAATTCTCAAATATATCACCTCTTTTTAAAGAAAATCGCCATGAATAAACATGACGATTTATATTATTCATTTAATTAAGCTTTTCCAATGCAACCAAATACTTCACATTTTTGGTTAACAACTTCTTCAATACCTTTAAGACCTGGGCCAATTACTTTCCTTGGATCGTATACTTCTTTATTTTCATCTAAAGTTTTACGAACTAAAGCAGTCCATGCTTGTTGGAATTCAGTGTTTACATTAATTTTGCATGTTCCACAAGCAATTGCACGTTTAATTTGTTCATCAGGAATTCCAGATCCACCATGTAATACAAGTGGAGTTGTAGGTAGTGCATCGCCGATTTCTTTCATTTCTTTAAAGCCAAGTTTTGGTTCTCCATGGTATGGTCCATGAACTGATCCTAAAGCTGGAGCTAAAGCATCAATACCAGTTTCTTTAACCATCTTGATACATTCATCAAAATCAGCATACATAGTTTCAGCAACTACGTTATCTTCTTGTCCACCAACTTTTCCAAGTTCAGCTTCAACAGAAGCGTTAAATTTTTTAGCATAATCAACTACTTCTTTAGTAATCTTTAGATTTTCTTCAAATGGATGATGAGAAGCATCGATCATAACTGATGTAAATCCAGCATCTAAAGCTTTCTTACAACTTTCAAAGCTTGAACCATGGTCTAAGTGTAAAGCAACTGGAATAGTAATATTCTTATCCAAGATAACTGCTTTAACCATTTCAGCAACAACATGGTAACCACCCATGTATTTTACTGCTCCTTCAGAAACTCCTAAAATAACTGGAGTTTGTAATTCTTGACATTTCTTTAAAATAGTGTAAGTCCATTCAAGGTTATTAATGTTAAATTGACCAACTGCATATTTTTCTTTTTTTGCTTTTAAAAGCATTTCTTTCATACTAACAAGTGCCATTTTTAAATTCTCCTTCTTGATAGTTTGCTATCGCTAATATTTTACAATAATTAAAATCAATATTCAATTAAAAGAAATAATAAAATACAAAATATTTTATTGTGTGTTAATTGAAAAAGTAAATTCCGCCAAAAAAGGCAAACCGAAATTTGCAAGATTATTTTCCGCACTGGTATAATTA
>CAKPZU010000016.1 GCA_934215405.1 uncultured Bacilli bacterium
AATACTTATTAAAAACTATGAATTTCTATGGGGAACCCCATTACTCCTCACCCCATAGAATTCCGGAGAACCACAAAAGTAAATAAAATTACATTATCGGAAGGGTATGACAACTCTTCCTTTTTTTGAATTTTTAGTACAATTTGATCGTATAGAAAATTTCAAAAATCTTGTTAAAAAAACATAATCATATAAATTGGTAAATAGATAATGTTATCTTTTTTAAAGATTTTGCGTTCGTTAGATAATACATATCCCTTTTTAACATTATAATCTTTGTTACTTAAAAATTTATTTATTGCACTATGAATTCGATAATCTTTACCAGATTTGATTTCAAGTGGAACAACTGAAAGATTGTTATAATCATCAATTAAAAAATCAACTTCGCCATTTGCTTTATTGTCATAATAAAACAAGTTGTATCCGTGTGCTTTCAATTCACTGGCAACAACAGATTCATAAACAGTTCCTAAATTGATACTTCTTTCATCACTAAGAACTGCTTTGATATTGTTTTTGTATAAAATGTTGGTTAAAATTTCAACATCATTAAGATATAGCTTTAATAAATTTTTACCACTAGACTCAATAAGTGGGAATACTGGTGTAGATAATGCTTTGACTTCTAATGCAATACCTGAATAGATTAGATAATCAAAATCATCTTGATAACTTGAAAATCTTTTTCCTTTAACATTTTCGATATCTTGAATTACAATTCTTTTCTTTTTGTTTTCTAAACTAGAAGGAATTAAATCATAAATACGTTTAATCTTTAATTTGTGCTCTTTGTCATATTTGCTAGCATCATCACCATAATAATCATAAATATCTGATTGAATTTTACGAACTTCAACAATATTTTTTTTATTAATAAAGTTATTTATGGCATCTGGTAATCCACCAATTAGTAAATACTTTTTGAATAAATCTAAAACTTTGTTATGTGTACTTTCTTCTAAGCTTTCAAGATTTTCAAACTTTATTTTTAATGAGTTAATTGCATAGTCGTTAAAGCCATTAGCAAGTAAAAATTCTTCAAAATCTAGTGGGAACATATAAACAACATCAATGCTTCCAATAGGAATAGAAGGCGTTTTTACTAATGCTACATCAAGTATAGAGCTACTGCAAATATAAGTAAATCTATCATCTTGCTTTAGAAATTTTAGCATAGTTAAAAATTGTGGATATTGTTGAATCTTATCAATAAAAATAAGTGTATTATCCTTATCCTTCATTTTATCACCAGCAATCATACTTAATTGAAAATAGAAATCTTCTTTATTGTTAACGTTTTCAAACAATTTATCTTTAAGAGAATCTTCAACAAAGTTAATTTCGATATAGTTTGTAAACTTATCTTTTAATAGTTTACTTCCAACATATCTAATAATGTATGATTTACCGATTTGCCTAGCTCCATTGATAATCATAATTTTATTAGATCCATTTTGTAAATAATTTACAATGCTTTTTTAAATTTTTCTATGCAACATAATAGTCTTAATTCCCCTTTTACTGAATATATAATACACTTTTCCTATAAATATAAGTACTTAAAAATACACTTTTCCTATAATTAAAGATTTTTTTGATAAAAAAAGAGGATGAAAACCTATTTTATACAGATTTCTAAACATCCTCTTTATAATTCACTATTTTCACTTAAATTATCTTCAAGTGATATTTCAAGATTTCCATTTAAGCAACGTAAATCATCAATAAACAATTTCATTTCATTAGCATTTTTTAATGTGACATTATATGATAATTTATACATGCTTCCTAGATTTGTTGTTTTAGCTTTAACTAATTCATATTTTGTAGTGTATTTACTAAACACTTCATTAAAAGCCTCCATATAATTTAGATTTTCAGGTACAACAATCCTTAAATTTTTCATTTTATCATTTTTATTAAAAATATTAACTGATTGTAATAAAAGCATAACAAGGCCTATAGCTAATGAAAAGATTACACCATAGGCAATATAGCCCATTCCAAAGGCTAAGCCTGCAGCTAATGTTACAAAGATTATACATATTTCTTTAGCAGTACCTGGTGCTGATCTAAATCTAATTAAGCTAAATGCTCCAGCTACAGCTATACCTGCGCCTATATTACCATTTACTAAAGCTATAACAATTGTAACAACTGCTGGTAATATAGCAATTGTAGTTAAAAAGTCTTTATTAGCTTTGTTTTTAAAGTTGTATAAAAAAGCTAATATAATTCCATCAATCAATGAAACTAATACACAAATAAATATAGGTAAAACTGATACACTATCACTTTTAAAAATAGAATCAAACATGGTTTAAATACTCCTTTACATAGACATTTTTATACTTTGAAAAAGAACAAGGATATATTTTATTTTCATTTAAAATATTACTTAGCCATAAAGGCATAGCTACACCAGTTTTAATTTCCATTAAATAATATTTACTATTATCAAATAATGGTTTACCAACTAAGTCATTTTTTAATGAAAAATCAGAAGTTCTATATCTTATGTTATTATCAAAGGTAATTCTTAAATCACTATTTAAATCAAAATAGGCCATTCTATCATATAATAGCAATACTTTTGGCTTTAAGCTTCCATAAAGCTTTTTAAAGTAATCAATCTCTTTAGCAATTTGACTATCATTATATTTTGCATTTGCATTAGCTAAATAAGTGATTGCTTCATCTTCGCTTAAGGAAATTCTTCTTTTAAAAACAACGTCATTATATTTTTTCTTTAGTTCTAAAAATACTTTGTTATCAATATTTTTATTGTAGCATCGTAAACGTAATTTTTCTTTGTAGGATTTTGCATCTATAGAATCTCTTATGATTTTAAAATTATCTGTATCATAATATAGACTTTGAATAGTTGATTTTCCATGTATATCGCTAAGTAAATATGAGGTAATAACGTTAATTATTTTCTCATATTGGCTTAAAGATAGCATATATTTTACTTCATATCTTTTAAAAACAAAGATATCATTAGTTTTCATTATTTAATATATCCTTAAGCTTAGCTACTAAAAAATCAACAGCCACATCATGCTTATTATCATTAGGAATAATAATATCTGCATAACGAGATGAAGGATTAACATATTTATTAAACATTGGCTTAACTGTTGTTAAATATTGATGAATAACATTATCAACAGTTCTACCTCTTTCATCTAAATCCCTTTTTAAGCGTCGAATAAAACGTACATCCTCATCACATTTTACAAATATTTTGACATCTGAGCAATCTCTAATTGCTTTTTCCTCTAATACTAAAATTCCTTCAAGAATAATTACTTTTGTAGGTTTTACAGTAATAGTTTCTTTTTTTCTATTATGTAAAACGAAGTCATAAACAGGTTTATCAATACTTTCACCATTCATTAATTTGTGTAAATGATTTACAAATAAATCATTATCTAAAGAAGCTGGATGGTCATAATTTGTTTGATATCTTTCTTCCATTGATAGATTACTTTGATCCTTATAATAATCATCATGGCAAATAACTGTAATATCGACAGATTTTAGCTTTTCTACGATTTCTTGAACAACGGTTGATTTACCTGAAGCACTTCCTCCAGCAATGGCAATGATTAATGGTTTCATAATGTTTATTTCCTTTCTAGCTAAATAATAGCATATAAAACTAAATTTTAATATTAAATAATGAAAGTAATTCTTCGTTTGAAAGCTTTGAAAGAATATTTCCTTCATCACCAACAACCTTTTCAAATAAATCCTTTTTCTTATTTTGTAATTCAAGAATTTTTTCTTCGATTGAATCTTTAGTTATCATCTTAATTATTTGAACATTATTCTTTTGACCAATTCTATGGACTCTATCAGAGGCTTGATTTTCTGATGAGAAATTCCACCATGGATCATAGTGAATAACAGTATCTGCACCAACAAGATTTAATCCAGTCCCACCTGCCTTTAAAGAAATTAAGAACACCTTTATTTCCTCATTATTATTAAATTCTTCAACTAATCTAAATCTTTCTTCGCTTGGAGTAGTACCAGTTAACTTAAAGTGAGCAATTTCATTTTTTGTTAATTCTTCATCCAGTAAATCAAGCATTGATGTAAACTGAGAGAATATTAATAATCTATGATTAGCATTAATAGCATCATACACAATATCAGTTGTTAAGTTCATCTTAGCAGATTCACCTTCATAGTTTTTAGCATAAAGCTTTGGATGACAGCAAATTTGTCTTAAGCGGGTTAGCATAGAGAAAATATACATTTTGTTATCAGCACCAGATTGTAAAATCTTATCACGTGCTTGAAGTAAGGTAGCATTGTAAATATTTTCTTGCTCTTCAAGCATTGGTGCATAAATAACCTGTTCAAACTTAGCAGGTAATTCACGTAATACGTCTGCTTTAGTACGTCTTAGAATAAATGGTGATATTTGTTGGTTTAGCTTTTCAAGAATACTTGTATTTTGATTCTTTACAATTTCAATTTCGTAATCATATTTAAAGTTTTCATATGATTTTAAATATCCAGGAAGGCAAAAATCAAATATAGACCACAAATCAGCTAGTGAATTTTCAATTGGCGTACCAGTTATTGCAAATCTACTAACACTTTTTATTTCTTTTACTGCTTCAGCATTTTTTGTTTGATAATTTTTGATTGCTTGAGCTTCATCAACAATTAGAAAATGGAAGGCTAATTTTTTATATAATTCTAAATCACGCTTTAAATAATCATATGATGTGATTATTGTTTGTCCACCTTGAATTGAGCTTATTAGCTTTTCACGAGTTAAAGCATTTCCAGTAATTAGTAAAACATTAAGTGATGGTGTCCATTTTTTAAATTCATTAAACCAGTTATATGTTAATGAGGCTGGAGCTACAATCATATTTGGATTTTTAGTTCTACAAGACTTTAATAAAGTAATTATTTCAAGTGTTTTACCAAGCCCCATATCATCGGCTAGTATTCCACTTAAACGATAATAAGCTAAATTAAATAGCCATCTATCGCCCTCTTTTTGATAATCACGAAGTATTTTATATAATTCTTTATCAATTGGATAATTGATTTGCTTATAATTTCTTAAATCATGTAAGAATTTTAAAGCTTCCTGAGGTAGTTCTTTTTGATCAAATAGTGATTCAAGCTGTAGTATTTTAAACATTGGAACTTGAATAGTACTCTTAATATTTTCTTTTTCAATATGAGTAGCATCTAAAACATCTTCTAAATCCTGGAAGAATTTTTCTTGAATATTTAATATTGTACCATCCTTTAATAAATGATATTTTTTATTAGCTTTGATAGAATTTAAAATATCTTGAAGCTCATTAACATTGAAAAATGATTCATTGAATATTAGCTCTAGCCAGTTATTGTTATATTTAATTCCAACAGGTGATCCACTAGTTTTAATAGGCTTTAGATGCTTAATAGTATCACTAATATAAACTGTTGAAATTTCCTTTAAAACATCAAGCTCTGATAATAAAAACTCCAATGTTTCATCCATTGTTTCTAAAAAATATTCATTTTTATTAGTTGATTTAATAAAGTTAAAATATTGAAGCTGTTCAGTAAAGTTTTCTTCCATAGCAGTATTTGGATAAATGCCATTATTAATTGCTTCATCTCTATTTAATCCTTCGTACATAAAGTCATATTTTAATACTAAATGGCTATCAACAATATCTAAATAGCAGTTTGTTTCTAATACAGAGCAATTGTTATTCTTTTCAAATTCTTCTTTATTTATGATTGTTACTAAATCCTTTATCTTTGGATAAATATATGTAAAGAATTCATTATATAGCTTTGTATTAAATTCAATAGGCCTTATATATAAAGTGTTTATTAAAGGAATTAAATCACTTGGTAATGAATTATCAATACAATAAAGCTTACCATTTTGCATTACAAAATGGTTTCTACCAATTGAAAACATCTTTAGATTTTTTCTATCCTTAATAGATAATGTATCATTTTCAAAAATTAGTTCAATAGTTGGCGTTCCACTTGAATATATAAGATTAAAGTGAGCTTCGTCAAAAACAAATTCAATTTCTTGATCTAAATATAAATCTAGAATTTTCTTAAAAACAATTTTAGGAATTTTGCATTTTCTTTTGCCATCAAAATAGCCCTTTGAATCAACAGAATAAAAGTTTAAATAATCTGATAAATCTTCTAGAATGGTTCTACTTCTTGCATCGAATGCTGAAGTAGTATGCATAAATTCTAAGTCTTTTCCATACTTAAAATAATAGTTATTTGATATGTTATCATATAATTCAGGAATATTTTTAACAAAATATTTTTTATTATCTCTACCAATTTTAAATTCAATACCTGTTTCATATTTATATGAATAGAAAATTGGCGATAAAGTAATATTTAAGGTTACATTCTTTTTATAGTATTGAAGAAGTGAGGTTAAAACGTCTGTGCCTTTTTTATTAGTTAATTCATTGATTTGTAGTAAAAAGGCTAAAATATGTTTACAATATCCAGGATAAGTTAAATAATAGTCACATTTACAAGTGGCCTTAACAACCTTTCCATCCTTATCAATAATAGCGCTAACTGGATATGATTTGTTTGATTTTCCAGTTACTACACCCTCATATACATCTTGGTCTAATTCATTTCTATGGCATGATAAAGTAACCTTTTTACTTGAAAAAAGGTCATATGCTTTTGAATATGTTAAACCATCTATGGCATTTCGTACAATCTCTTTAGCGTCTAGTTTGTTCATAAATTCACCCCAACAATTACACTATTTTTAATTATAACATATTTTTTTAAAAAATGAGGTGATTTTATAAATAAAATCATATTATTAAGAAAAAAATTATAATAAACAAATTTATTAAGCTATTGTGATTTTTGGCAAGATTTTATATATACATCTATATCGTTTACAATGTATTTAGAACCAGTTGTATGTAATACTTCATAAAATGATCTAATATAGTCAAATACTGCATATTTATTAAATAAATCAACAACCTCTTTGCCAGTTAAATGTTTACTGTTTTTATATTCTTCAATATAAAGAATAATAAATGGTAGCTCTTTACTTATAAGAAAGTCCTTCCTCTGGAAAAATAACTTCTCCAGTTTCTTCTTCCTTCCACATTGAATAAATAGTTAATGGACTAAAATGCCATGTTTTAGTTCTTTCATCAGCTAATGCTCGATATACCTTTGAACTATAAAATAAATTAATAGCTTCTTGTTCAGTGATTTTTTCTTCTCACAATTGTTTGGAAAATTATTGCTATACTTAATATAGTACTAAATTGTTCATCCATATTACTATACCTCTTTTGCTTCTATAAATTTTAATGATTTAGATATATTTAATTATATCTTATAAAACTATTTTTTTAAACATATTGTAAGGTAATTTGCGATTTTTTTAACAAAAAAAAGAAGATGACCATGCATCTTCTTAATTGTAAAAGCTTATTTAGTTAAACTAATATTTTTGAATGTAATAGTATCGTTTTCAGAATAGAAACCAGTAGAATAAGCTTTTGATGTATCTAAAGCATTAATAGTAGCACTTCCTTCTTTAGTAAATGAACCACTAACTAATTTAGCAGTAAATGTTTTATTAGTCTTAGTAATAGTTAGTTTTCCACCATCAGCAACTAATCTATTAGAACCATCACACCAAATATCATTCCAACCAACGTGATTTCCATCAATGTGTCCAGTAATTTGAATACATCTAATTTCATGTCCTCTATCACCAGCTGACCATTCAACATAAACTTCAATGTAGTTATTTTCATCAATATAATAAGCCATAAATCCAACCTTTAAAGAATGACCAGCTTCAGCAAGTGTTCCTATATAATCAAATGTTATAGTGTAATCACCATTTAATGTAGTTTTACTAATAGCTTTAGCATTATTTAAAACAATACCAGTATCTCTTAAAATTGCACTTTCAGCACCATCGCCTGAAACATTGTAATCATTTGAAATATCTTGATAGATATTTACTTTACTAAATGAAATCTTATCGCCTTCAGCATAAAATCTAGTTGAATAAGCCTTTGATGTATCTAAAGCGTTAATAGTAGCACTACCTTCTTTAGTAAATGAACCACTAACTAATTTAGCAGTAAATGTTTTATTAGTCTTAGTAATAGTTAATTTTCCACCATCAGCAACTAATCTATTAGAACCATCACACCAAATATCATTCCAGCCAACATGTTCACCATTAACTTTACCAGTGATTTGAATACATCTAATTTCATGTCCTCTATCACCAGCAGACCATTCAATGTAAACTTCAATGTAGTTATTTTCATCAATATAGTAAGCATCAAATCCAACCTTTAAAGAGTGACCAGCTTCAGCAAGTGTTCCTAAATAGTTAAATTCCATAGTATAATCGCCAATAATGTTTTCTTTAACAACTTGTGATTTTTTACCATTTGTTCCATCAACTACAATTGCATTTTCATCAGCATTTTCTGGTATATAGAATTCAAATGTGTTGTTAGAATCATATACCTTAGCATATTTTAATGAATTATCAGCAAATTTTAGTGTAATATTTCTACCATTAGCACTATAAGTACCAGTTAAAGTAGTCTTATCATATTTTAATGTAAATGTGTTATCTTTAGAATCAAGTGATAATACATATGAAACACCATCAATTTTAGCATTGTAATTAGTAATAGTTGATACTTCAAAGCTACTTGCATTATAGTTTTTAAATTCAACTAAATCATTAGCTGCATATAAACCAGCTTTAGCAGTTTTAGTATCTGTACCATTTATTGTAAAATTACCAGATTTTGAATATCCACCATAGCAATTTGTTAAGCTAACATCATATTTCTTTCCAGTTTTAGTAACTGTTAAAGTTGCGCCATCAGCGGGATATGAGCCACTATTATCAGTCCAAATATCAGCAGATGAAGTTTTACCATTGATTTTAGCATTCATAAATATAGAACGAATTTCATGTGGTCTATCCCAATTTGCCCATTTAACGCCAATAACAACATAGTTATCATTATCTAAATAATAAGCAACAAGTCCAGCATCCATTTCAACATCAACATCAGATTCATATGTTCCTTTTAAATCAACAGAAACTGTATAATTAGCTCCAAGCTCTTGTTTATTTATTAAATAATCGTGGCCATCGAAAATGAAATGTTCTTTATCTTTTCCAATATTTTCCTTATTTAAAGAATAAATGGCATCATTTTCAAAATAATAAGATTTAGGATCGCCAACCTGCATCCAGTTTTTGCTTTCATAAACTCTAGCATCAGTTTTAGTTATTTTTGTATGTCCACAAATAACACAAGTATATGTAGTTTCATAGATACCATTAACTACTTTTCCATCAACACCTAAGCCATATGTATGTTCATATTTAGTAACTGCATCATCATGGCCACAAGTTGAAGCATGATAGTGATAATTTTCATCACTAGTCCAAGCACTATCAAACTTATGAGTGTGAGCAAGCTTACTAATTGCTTCAGTCTTTTTATATTGACATACTTTACATGTATAAGTTTTAACACCATCGTTTTCCTCAGTTGGGAAAGTTGTAATAACGCCAATAGTAAAATCATGATTTTCTTTAACAACAGTATCATCATGGCCACAAGCTGAAGCATGATAGTGATGATTTTCATCAACAGTCCATTTACCTTCAAATTTATGAGTATGGGCTACTTTTTCAATAGTTTCTTCTTTTACATATCCGCAATCCTTACATACAAATGTTTTAGTTCCAGCTTCATTTTCTGTTGGAAATTTAACAATAGTTCCTTCATTAAAAGTATGCTTTTGCTTAACAACAGTTTCTTCATGATTACATGTAGAATTATACCAGTGATAAGTATCATCCTTTGATATTGTAGTATCAAAAGTATGAACATGATTTGGAGTTGTAGGAGTATCAATATTGCTATTGTTACAAGAAGCTAAAGTAAAAACTGCCGCTAAAGCCGAAAAAATTCTAATAGTATTTGACTTTTTCATTTTTATTTTATCCTTTCAATTATTTTTTCTTTTTAAATACAAACATAGTCATTAATAGTAGGCTCATAATACCAATAGATGAGCTTCCTTTACAGCCCTTTTTATTTTCATTTGGTTTTTCTTCAGTTGAAGAAGTATTATTTGTACTGCTTTCAATTATTTGACTTGATTGAGGTTCCTCACTTACTTCACTTGAAGATACACTGCTAGTTTCTGAAGATACTTCACTAGAAGGTTCCTCACTTGGTTCACTAGATACTTCACTAGAAGGTTCCTCACTTGGGTTTTCCGATGGAATATCTGGATCAACCCAGTTTTTAGCATCTTCAATAGCTTTTGCTAATTCATTAGTTTTACTAACCTTTTCTTGAAGGTTGCTAGTTAAAGATTCATATAAATTTAATGCATTTTCAACATCGCTTACGAAAGATTTATTTTTAGCATCTAAAGCTAAAATAACATTATCAACATATGTACCAACAGCATTTTCGGCATTTATAAGCTTAGTAACAATGTTTTCATCTAATTGACTTTGATATGATAATAAGCCATTAAAAGTTTTTCTAGCTTTTATAATATCATTAATTTGCGAAACATTACTAACACTAATAGGTAAAGCGTTAATAGCTTCGACAGTTTTCTTTGTAAAATCAGTTTTTTCACAGTTTATATTAAATGATGAAATACCAACATTAAACATTTCAGAATATACACCTGTATAGAATTCACCAGAATTTTCATTAATTTGCTTTACATAAAACTCACAGCTTAAATGATCAACATTATTAACGATTTGATGTAGTTCAAATTTACGGCATTTTAATGTTTCATTAGCAACAGTTATTTCTTCTATACTAGATACTACCTTTAAGCCAATAGTAGTGGTAAGTAAAATGTTCCTTTGATTTAATAAAGCTGGATGTGTATAAGCAGCTTGATCCCACCACATATCATAATACTCGCCTCTTAACCAAGCATCCATATAAGGAATTGAACCATTATACTTTTGAGGCATCCACATGTGTCTTAATTGACCGCCAACTCTTCCATAGAATTGCCCTGACCAATCTCCTGCTGTTTTTTGTTGCATCCAATAAATTAAATAATTGTCTGCATCTTGATACCAGCATACAATACCATATGTTCTTTCAGCAGATAAATCTGAATCAATATCAGGAGTAAACGTTGCACTTACAGTGTAAGTATCATCTTGTTCAATAGGTAAATTTCTTATAGCATAGTTATATACTCTTTGTTGTGCTATATCACCATCTCCTGCCCAACAATAACTAACTTCACCAGTTTCTTCATCGAATTCCCAGATTTTTTGGTTTGTTTCATTTGCAACTAAATAGTAACCATATTGAGTGTTACCATCCTCATTTACAAAGTCTTCAAAAGCCATAGTTTTAATAGGATTACTTAATAAAGTGCATGGTAAAGAAAGTCCTAAAGCAACAGCAAATAAAGCTTTTAAACATTTTTTCATAGTTAAACTTTCCTCCTTTTAAAAAATGTATATATTTTATAGAAGTGATATTAAATAGAAATACCACTTCTATTTAAATATTGAAATTATTTTCTTTTTTTCTTTAAAGCAGATAATGTAGCAAGTAAGCCAAAAAGACAAGCAGTAGTTGGAATTGCTACACCCTTACAGCCTTTTTTAGTAGGTGTTGGCTCTTCATTGCTTGAGTTTGGCTGAGAAATAGAAGGCTCATCACTTGGTTCGCTAGATGGTTCTATACTTGGGTTTTCAGATGGAGTGTCTGGATCAATTGGATCTTCTCCACCATTTCCATCAAATTCATCCTTATATGTATTTTCATTATATTTAGGAAGTGTAGGTGCAGAAATTGAAGCATTATAAGGATTATTTGCTTCACAAGGAGTTGAAGGATTTTTAAATTCTCCAACCTTTGTTAAATCATAAGCAGATACTAAAATTTCATCATTAAATGTATAAATACCAGAATATAATGTTTTTCCTTCAATGCTTGGAAGACCTGCTGCTACTGTATATGAAATATAGCCATTATTTTCACTATCAACATAGCATGTAAAGTTATTACCATTTTTAATAACCTTAATTGTATGCCAATTTGTAACTTGCGAAGCTTCAGTTTGGGTTAAACCATTTTCTAATTGATTATCTCCTTCTAAGAACCAACCACCATGGTTATAAGTTGTAGGCAATGTTTCACCATTTAGTTTTCCATAAATTGTTGTTCTTGGAACAGATGAGTCTGATCTCCAATGGTCAATGTAAAATAGCATAAAGTTATTTTCATCTAAATACCACATAACAACTCCAAGTCTATCTTCAGCTTCAGATTGGGCTGTAGCCTTAAGTGTCATAGTTATTTCATAATTATCTCTATATGGATTTTCTTTAATAGCAAAGTTTTTTGCAGCATCTTCATCATCCTTTAGCATTTCTTTAGTGTAAGTACCGTCGCCCTTTAAATAACCATTTTCATCAATTGTCCATTCATTGTATTTCATTCCTGATGTAGTCCAATCACCAACATTTGCTAATTCATATTTTTTATAGCCAATAGTTTGAACCTCATCAATTACGATATTCATGTTATAAACATAAATACCATAATCCTCAGATTTAACATTAATATTTGGAATAACCTTACCATAAACTAAAGAATCATTAACGTATAAAGCTAAAGTATTATCGATTTTTTCAGCTTTTAGTGTAATAGTTTTTGTTAAATCAATATTATTAATTAATGTTTCATATAAAGTAAGAGTTGGAGCTTTATCGTCATCCTTATCATCTTCTGTTAATGTTGAAGCTTTAACTCTTGCATATGTTTTATTATCTTTAAATACAAGACCAATACGAGCATAGTTATCTTCATCAATAACATATGGAGAAAGCATTAATTCAGAGTATGAAGTATTTTCATGCTTGACATTAGCTTTGATTTGAATAGTCATATTTTTATCAGAAATATCTGATGATTTTAATAAATATGATCTTTTTGTTAATTCTTGTCCTTCTTGAATAGCATTTAAAGAAATCCTACCATTTTCAAATTTCCAGCTATTAGCGTCCTTTGCTGAAACTCTATATGTTTCATTTTTATCATCAAGTACAGAGATTTCATCATAGCTTTCATAAATAGCCTTTGATGAAATTTTTGAAGCAGTAAATTTAGCATTATAGCCTTCATAGCCATAATAATAATTTGTTTCTGTTCCTTTAATATTTTTTGTAATAATTGGAGTAGTACCATTATCTAAATATACATAAAATCCAGTACTTTTCTTTAAAACCTTTAAGCTATGAGTACTTGTAAAATCAAAGTCAGCAGGTAATGTATAAACATTTTGACCAATTGTTGAACTTGAGCAATCAATCCAACCAAATAAAACAATTTCATTAGTTATTTTTGGACTTAATTTACTTCCAGAAACTGTTCTTTTAAATGTTACATCAACAAAGTTTTGGTCGTTTTTATACCAAGCTAATAAGCCATAGCCTTGAGTAGTTTTCTTACCACTATATGAAGGAATTTCATCAATTTTAAATGTTGCACTTACTTCATAGTTTTGTGGTAAGCCATTAGCATCTTCCTTATATGGATTAGTAGTAAAGCCACGATTTGTATCATATCCGGCAATATTTGAACCACTTACACCATATTGTGATTTTACCTTGCTTTCGCCACTTGGTGTTATAGCATCAGTTTTAAATGAAATAGATTCATCATCATTAAATGTCCAAGCATCAACGCCATTTAGTATTCTATAAGTAAAGTTATTATTTTCTTTCCAGTCACGAGCTAAAACAACATTATTATTAGTAGCATCATAATCAGTAACAATTGCATCCTTAAATTCAGCCTTAACATCTTGTGCCATAAAGCCTACGCTTAAGTTTTTAGCAATAGCATTGTAGTAATAAGCTGATGTAGTTCCAACAACAACGTCGTTATAAGAAACAGTAATGTTATAGCATGTGGCAGTAGCTGAATTATTTTCAAATTTTACCTTTAAATTGTGTCCATTTTCTGTTTTTGGAGCAGTTTTAGCTTGCTTAAGAGAAGGAATATTTAATGAATCATAGGTTGTGTTTTCTTGCTTTGAAGTAGCAGTATAATATTTTGATTCCCCATCATATTTTCCACTTACAATAACTTGCTCAATGGCATAGCCATCACTTTGTTCTTCCTTTGATAAAAGGTATTTTGAATCGTTTGTAAACTTTAATTGTACGTATAAGTAATTGTCATCATCTAAATACCAAGGAATAATACCAACCATTGGATTTTGAACCTTGTTTAATTCAGTAATTTTGATATTAGCTTTATATTCAAAATCACCTAAAGCAGTTCCTTTTTTTGTTAAGTAAGTAGCACCATCAATTGCATATGCGCCATTAAAAGCATCAACAGAAACGACATTATTACTTACATTCCATTTGCCTTGACCTTCTCCTGCTTCACTTTGAAACCAATCAGCAGAAGATGACGTAGCAATTACATCTACTTCATTACTAGCCTTAAGCTTTAATGATTTAACATTATTTAAAGAATTTACAATCATTAATCCACTTAGACAAGATAGAATAGATGCATTTAATAATTTAATCACTTTTTTCCTTTCCATAGATTTTCTCCTTTAATTAATTTGATTTACAACATTATTTTCATAAATAACATGGCCTTTACCACCACAACCAACATTATTTAATAAAGCCCTTAAATCATCAATGCTTGTATTTTTATAAGCCATTACATCAGCATTACCAAAGCTTGTGTACATCTTAGCGATAGGTTCAGCATTAGCAGCACTTGACCATGTGACCCAAGCACCATTACTAGCAGAGCTATAATTAAATGTATGAATAGTTGAAGCTTCAGCCACTAAGCTTTTATATTTGTAGTTTAATGTATTATCCCAGTTCATTATTGATTTGGTGTTTTGCTGAATAAATTCAGCTTGCTTTAAATATGAAATGTCTCCTGTATAGATATAAATTCTAAATAATTCATAATAAATATAAGAAATATAATTATCAACACCAGATGACGCATTACAAACAATAAAGCTCATTCCATCGTTGTATCCAGAATATAAAGGATAAGCAGATTTTAGACTACTTTGCTTAACTGGAAATGAAAAGATTAAAACAGTTGACATTGTAAAGGCAGCTGCTTGCTTTAAGCAATCTAACCATTTACTATCATTAGTTAAAGTATATAAGGTATCATAAGCATACATAGCAAAGACACCAGCTTCCTTATCAATGGCATTTGGATTATCACATGTTCCACCTTGATAAGATCCAGTTAAATATAAGTTGTTATAAACAAAATCTCCGGCCTTTAAAGCAGCATTTTTATAGTTATCGTCACCTGTCATTTCATATAGCTTTCCTAAAAATCTAATTGGCATTGGTGATGAGCTTTTTGAATATGATTGGCAAATATTATTTTGAGGTTCTTCAATACCATTATCCCAATTTTCAAATGGGCCACCATCATAGTTATAGCATCTATAGTAGCTACCATCCTCATTCTGGTTATTTACTAAGAAATCACCAAAGGAAATAATAGCGTCATACCAAGAATCCTTACTTATTCCATGTGCTTCAGCTAAACGATAAGCATCAAGTAAACCCTCCATTGCATCAACAGCCATTCTTGTAAAGCAAGGATAAGCTCTAAAGTCACTAGCCCAAGTATCATACCAAATTTTAGGTACACCAACGACACTCATAAATTCAGCATCTTCAACCCAAAAGTCAATAACATTCACACCATTTTGTAAGCTAGTAAGATCGTTATTTTTAATTCCATAAAGCATCATGTTATAGGCTGATGGAATTTGTTGACCAATAAAGCCAGCTTGATATGTAAGTGGACCAAATTCACCATCTTCAATAGTGATTCTCCAAGGTAAGCCATATGATGTGTATTTTTTACCTGTTTCTTTATTTTCTTGCTTTGTAGCGTGTAAGAATGTTTTATAATCCTCATTAATAACCTTATAAACCTCATCAATATCTGTATTTACAATTCTTTGATTTTGTAAATTAAAATGAGCATTATAAACAGAGCTTGTTGCTTCTTCATAGCTTGAAGTTATTTCACCTCTAATTGAATAATCACATACCTGTTGATAGTCTTTTACTAAATTGTGATATTTTCTATTTGCTTCATTACTAGGATAAGCAATACAGATTGAACTTTCACTATTATTATATTTAAAAGAAGCATATGAATTATCTTCATAATTAACAATTGGCTGATATCTTGATAATGATAAGGTATTACCATTACTTGTATCTCTTAACATCATCATTGGTACACCTAGTTGTGTTTCTTTAAATGCTCTTGAATTTTCCTTCGCTTGCTTATAAATATTATTTGGAACAAACCATTGAAGCGTATTCTTGTTATAGTTTTTAAAAATATATTCACTAGCAATTCCAGTATCGCCTGAATTAGCTTCCTTAACTATTAAGGCTTGACGAACATTAAATACACCTTTTTCATTTTCTTTTGGAAAATAATAGCGATCCTCAACAAGAATTTTTGAATTATTACTAGTTGTTAAATTAGCAGTTGCTAAAATTCCATATGTTGTTTCTTTAATGCTATCATATCCACAAGTAATAGTATCATTTCCACCCTTTATAAAGACTCTAACTGGAGTATCATTATAAAACATTATATTAGTAGGATTTGTTTTACTAACTATTTGTAAAATGTATTTTCCATTATTATCCTTTACAAAGTCTAAACGATAATCTCCACTTACCATTGCTAAATCTTTTAAAGATATTACTTTATTATTATTTAAGCTACTACTTGGAAGCAAGTCCTCATTAATTTCATTGCTAGGAAGAGGATATTTTGAAAAATCTCTATTAACACGATGGCTTTTATCAACTTCAATTTGGCTACTACTTGATGATTCATCAACTGTCAAGCTTGAAGATATTTCTTCAAGCTTTGAACTATTTACTTCATTTGAAGTATTGTTACTTGAAGAAGAAATTTCAGAGTTTTGATTTTGACAACTTGAGGCTAAAAGGCTAAAAAGCAACAAAAATAAAGCTTTATTATTGATTTTCTTTTTCATATTTTCCTCCTTTTAAAATTTTCTATGAGCTTTACCACCAACACCATAATTAAGTAAAATCTCATTTAATTCTTCATTTGAATAATCCTTTAATGCTTTAACATCAGCTTCATTAAAGGTATCATACATTTTGGCAATAGGCTCAGCATTAGCAGCACTCTGCCATGGCAACCAAACTCCAGCAACTCCATCATCATCAAGAGCCGAATTATAGCCAAAGCTATAAATAGTTGAAGCTTCAGGCGTTAAGCTTTTATATGGATAATTTAAAGCTCCATCCCAGTCCATTGTTGATTTTGTGTTTTGTTGAATAAATTCAGCCATATCGTAATATACCTTTTCATTAGAATAGATATATAATCTAAATAATTGATAATAAATATAAGCAGCATAATTATCTAAGCTAGTTCCATTACAACAAATATAGCTAAGACCATCTGTATAGCCACATTTTATTGAATAAGCAGCCTTTAATGATGAAGCTGTTTCTGGAATTTTAAAGCTAATTGTTAAAACTGATGACATTGTAAATATTGTTGCTTGCTTTAAGCAATCTAACCATTTACTATCTTTAGTTAAGGTATATAAGGTATCATAAGCATACATAGCATATACGCCAGCTTCCTTATCCATTGCATCAGGATTATCACATGTTCCACCAAAGTATTTGTGTTGTGGATATAAATTCTTATAAATAAAATCTCCAGCCTTTTTGATAGCATTTAAATATTTAGTATCATTTGTAAATTCATACATTTTGCCTAAAAATCTAACTGGCATTGTTGAATTATTTTTACTTGTTGATCTTGCTATATCACCAGGATTCCAAGTTATTTCACTTTCATTTCCTTGATAATATGTACCTTGATAGTTATAGCATCTATACCAGCTACCATCACTATTTTGACAAGATGTGAACCAATCAGCACAAGCTTTAACTGCTTCATACCAGCCATGTACTTCAATGTTATAAGCTTTAGCTAAACGATAAGCATCAAATAAGCCTTCCATTGCATCAACAGCCATTCTTGTAAATGTTGGATAGCCAAAGAATCCATTCCAAGAGCCATCATACCAAATTTTAGGTACACCAGCATCAGACATCATTTTGGCATCATTTACCCAGAAATTAATAATGTTTATACCATTATTTAAGCTTTCTAAATCATTGTATTTTAATCCATAAAGCATCATATTATAAGCACATGGAATTTGTTGACCAACAAAGCCGGCTTGATATGATTTAGGGCCGATTTTTCCATTTTCAATAGTAACCCTCCAAGGTAAACCATATGATGTAATGCCATTTTTAGTTGTCGATAGCATTAATGATTTGAAATCTTCATTAATTACCTTATAGCAAGTATCAATATTGGTATTTACAATTCTTTGATCTTGAAGTAGATATTGATTTGTATAATGCTCTATCATAGCATCATCAAAGTTATCTGTTTTAAAAGCCATTAATGTTAGATCGTAAACGATTTTGTTGCTTTCTTTTACTTCAAAATATTTTCTTGAAGTATCACGAGATGGATAAGTAACTTCAATACTTGATTTCTTTTCACCACCACTATTTAAGCCTTTATGAACACTAACACAAGCATAGCTATTAGTTTTATAATCAATAACTGGTTTATAACGAGCAAGAGAGACACTATATCCTGTTTTATCATCTCTAACCATACATAAAGGTAAGCCTGTTAATGTTTCTCGATATAATTTATATGGTTGTGCTTCTGATAGATTAGTTATTTCATCAAAAATACCATTAGGTACAAAATATTGTAATGATGATGTATCACTATTTAAAGTTTCTATTCCATAAATGCTTTCAAAGCCTTTATCATTTTTTGAGGCTTTTACAACAAATAAGGCTCTTTGAACATTAATAGCATTTGTTATTTCATTACTTGGATAATAATATCTATCTTCAATTTGAATTTTTGAACCATTAGGTGAGGTAATTTCTACTTTAGCTAAAATACCATAATTTAAGATTTCAATAGAGGTATAGCTACTTTCAACTTGGCCTTTTCCTCTAAAGTAAACCTTGGCTGGCTTTAGTATTTCAAACATTACATTATTAGTTTTATTATCTACAAATTCAATTGAATAATTACTATCCTTTAAAGCAAACTTTAAATTGAAGGATGAAGATTTCATGATATAATCATTATCAACCTTAAAAATGTCTTTATATCTACTTTTGATAAATTTATCTTCAGTAATTTCATTACTTGGAGTAGTTGGAGTTGTTGATAAATTTCTATCTTCTCTTTCTTTTAATGGATTTGGTGGATCAACAATTGATGAATCACTGCTTTCACTATTTGAAGTTTCACTACTTATCTCATTTGAAGAGCTACTTATTACTTCACTTGAAGAAGAAGTACTGCTATCCTTTTCACTTGAGCTAGCTTCTTCAGTTGAAGAATTAAAGATACTTGAATCATTTTGATTATTGCTACAATTTGTCATCATAGTAATTGATATTATTAATAGAATATTTTTTAATATACTTTTCATATTATTTTAACCCCGTTAATGTAACACCTGATGTAAAGGTTTTCTGCGCACATAAGAATAAGACAATTGTTGGAATTAAAGCGACTACACAAGCAGCTAATAGCTTTTCTGTTTCAACAGAATAAGCCGAATTCATTTGATTAATTGCTAATTGAACAGTAAATAAATTTGTATCATTTCCAAGATATAAAAGTGGAGTTAGATAATCATTATATTGACCTGAAAAATTTAAGATTACTTGAGCTACAAAGGCTGGTACCATTAAAGGCATTACAATGTTTATAAACATACCACCTCTACTTAAGCCATCAATCATAGCTGCTTCTTCCATTTCAGTTGGAATAGTTCTTATATATTGAAGCATAAAGAACATACAAACTGTTCCACCAAACATTCCAGGAATAACTACAGGAAGTGGAGTACCTAACCATTTATAAAAGTTTGCAAACATAACATAGGCTGGAACCATAATGATAATATTTGGAATTACAAGCGTTGCCATCATTGATGTAAAAATAATTTTCTTACCTGGAAAGCGAAGACGAGCAAAGCCGTATGCACATAAAGCTGACATAAATGTTCCAACAATTACTGGTGGTATTATATACATAAATGTATTTAAAAATGAATGTAGCATAACTGTTTCTTTAAAAACTGCCACATAGTTTGAAAAATACCACTTTGTTGGAAAGAAAACATTTGTTTCAACTTCTTTTGGACCTTTTAAGGAATTAAGTATTAATTGAATAAAAGGAATAATAATTAATAATGCTAAGAAAGTTAAAAAGGCATAAGATAATACTTTTGCTAAGATGTCTTTTGCTTTTCTTATTCTTTTTTGCTTTATTACATCATCATGCGAAAGCTCTTTAGTGTTAACCATATTTTTCCCTCCTTTTTATGATTCATAGTAAACCCATTTTTTAGAAATTAAGAAATTAAAGGCTGTAAGTAAGGCAATGATTAAGCCAAGTATTAAAGCCATTGCCGAGGCTAAGCCATAAAATGAGCCATAATCACCACCAGAGTATTTAAATATTAATAATACTGGCATCATAGTGTTGCTAGGTGAACCATTAGTCATTACCTGGAAAACTGTAAATCCTTGTAAACAACCAATTAAACCAGTAACTAAAATGTAAAATGTTATTGAAGAAACTGCTGGTACTGTAATATGGAAAAATGTTTCAAAAACATTAGCACCATCAATTTGTGCTGCTTCATAATATTGGCTTGGAATACCTTTAATTGCTGAGATGTATAAAAGCATTGATGTTCCAAAGCCAAATAAGATGGTCATAAACATTATTGAACCAACTACATGGCTTTCATCAAGCCAATAAATATGATCGATTTTAAATAAAAATGAAAGAATTTGATTTATAGTACCATAATAATAATCATACATTCTTTTCCACATAATTGTTGTTGCAACACTAGAGCATATTGTTGGAACAAAGAAAATACTTTTAAACAAATTTGATAATTTTATTTTTCCACATAGAATGTTAGCAACTAATAATGATAGAGCTGTTGAAATAAATACACCAATACACATAACAAAGGCATTTAGTATAGATTTCCAAAATTCCTTGCCATTAGCGCTAAAGATTCTTGCAAAGTTATTAAAACCAATAAATTTAGGAGCATTAAATAAGTCGTATTCAGTCATTGAAATATATAAAGAGTAAAGTAAAGGAGCAGCTAAAAACATCAATAATCCGATTGTTAATGGAGCAACACATAAATAACCCCATAAAGCTTCATTAACTCTTCTTTTATTAATTCTTTTACTTGCTTTACCAACATTTAAGTCTAATGATTTTGTCATTTTTCTTCCTCCTTATTAAAAAGCTCTGGAAAATCTTCTTTAATAATATTTAAGATTACATTCTTTTCATCAGTGAAGAATTGGAAAGGTGTTAAACGTAATGATGGATCTTCATTAAACATTGCTCCTGAATGTTCATCTAGGGTTGTTTTCCATTTTGTTGAAGGAAGGTATTGCCATAATCCAGCACGTTGGTATTTAGCAGCTCTTATAAATTCTTGAGTGTTTTCAGGCATCTTTCCTTTTTCAAGCTCGATGAATTCATTGATTGTATCTTCATCATTGTAAAGAGGAGCAGTAAAACCAGCTTCAGCCATAATCATTTGCCCTTCCTTAGATGTAAAGAATTCAGCAAGCTTATAGGCTTCATCCTTATGTGAGGAATTTTTGTATACAGCATAGCCTACAGAACCTGACCAGCCATTACATTGTTGATTAGTAGTAAATGCTGGAATAGGAGCTATATCCCAATTAAAATCAGCTTTATTTCTTAAATCTGTAGTTACAGATCTTCCTTCAATATAGCAAGCAGCCTTTCCATTTAAAAATAGTGTTTTTTCTGATGTAGAAGCTAAATCTTTACTAGTTGGAGCAACAGCATAAGTCAATTGGGCGTCAACTATATATTCATAGGCTTCAATAAATTCACTTGAATCAATTAATACTTCGCTTCTATCTTCAGATAAATAATCAGCACCATTTGACCAAATTAAGCTTTCAGGATATATTTTAGCAACACCATAAATATGATCATCACTTAGTTTTAATTCGCCATTGCTTTTAGTTTTTACAGTGCCTCTATCATAGCCAAATGCTGACCACATGCTTAATGCCTCATAAGGATCCATAATTTCTGTGCTTGATGGATAGCTAACTCCATATTCATCAAATAAATCCTTGTTATAGTACATAACATAAGGAGTAATATCTTTAGGGACACAATATAAATCTCCACTTCCCATAGTCTTACCATTCCATCTATATCTTTTTAAAGCAGATGGAGCAATGTGCTCTTTATCGATTATGGTTGTATTATCATAATATTCTTGTAAATTAAGCATAACACCAGTTTTAACCCATTGACCAAAGTTACCATCTGGTACACAAAAGACATCAGGAACATTACTTGCAGCCATCATGTTATTAAATTGTTGCTCATAGCTACTTAAAATACTAACTTCAACTTTTATGTTTTTATATTTTTCTTCAAATTTTTTACAAACCTCTTTTACTAAATCTGTTTCAGTTTTTCCACCATTATCCCAATGTGCTAGCTTTAAAACTATTTTGTCACCATTATCTTCGTTTTTCTTAAAGTCGATAGAATAATATAAATCGTAGGCAAAGCTTCCAGTAACTAAGCATATCATTGTAATCCATACTGCAAGTTGTTTTTTACTTAAGAGACGAAAAAACATAATTTTTACCTCCTTTTTTATGAACTAATTGCTTTTTTTAATTGTTCCATTTTAGCTTTAGGTATTCTATCAAAATCTAATAGACCATTTATTTCTTGTTCGACATCTGTAAGCTGTGTAATGCAAAAACCACAAATACCATCGATTTCTCTAACAGCTTTAACCATAGATGTTAAACGATCAATATAAGCATCATCGCTTAAAACACAATCACCATAGCCCCAACCTTTATCGTTTCCATTTTGATAGCCAATTCCAGCAAACTCAGATAGAATAACTGGTTGATTGTTATATTTATAGCCATTAGCAAATGGAATTCTGGTTTGTGAATAATCAACCCTATGTTCACCATTTAGCATAGAATTTAAGTCCTTATAAAAATGAGTTAGTTCTTCTCCTTTTTGAGCATAATTGTGAAGAGTAATAATATCGCTAGTTGTATGCTCCCAGCCATCATTTGAAATAACCATTCTATATTTATCATAAGCCTTAGTAACATGATATAGGGCATCAGCTAAATGCTGATTTGTACTATCAAGTACAACACGAGGAATTCCCCAAGATTCATTTATTGGAACCCAAACGACAATTGATGGATGGTTGTAATTTTGCTTAATTACCTCTAGCCATTCATTCATTAGGTTTGTAATAGTATCATCCTTAAACTCATAAGGTGAAGGCATTTCACACCAAACCATCATTCCTAAAACATCAGCATAGTAATAAAATCTTTCATCTTCAATTTTTTGATGCATTCTTATACCATTAAAGCCTAGTTCTTTAGCAAGCATTACATCCTTTAATATTTCTTCATCACTACCAGTTAAACCACCATTTCTATAATAGCCTTGATGCAGTACCATTTTTGAATATATAGGATTATTGTTTAAAAGTAAGCAATTCTTATTAGCTAAAAATGATCTAAAGCCAAAGTATGAGCCTATTTCATCAATAGCTTCATTATTCTTTAATAAGGTGATTTTAACATCATATAAATTTGGAGTAATAGGAGTCCAATAATGCACTCTAAAGCCATCATAATCATTATTTAAATCAACCTTAATATTACTAATTCTTCGAACTAATCTTAAAGTTGTTTCGCTGATTAGATTATCTTCAAATGTAATTTCTATTTTTGCTAAGCAATTATCTTCGATTTGATTTAAATTTAATTCAAACTCGATATTATATTCATCAAAGCAAGGAGTTATTTTAATATTTGTAAAATAAGTATCGCTAACTATTTCACTCCAAACACTTTTCCAAATGCCATTTGTTTCCTTATACCAGCAGCCAAATGGCTCTTTTAGCCATGTTTGCTTACCTCTTGGTTGAGTTGCTTCCTTTAAGTCTTCTGCTTTAACAACAATAAAAGCATCACCATTATGTTTTTTAACAGCTTTAGTGATATCTAGTGTAAATCTTGTGTAGCCACCCTTATGAGTACCAACAAAAATACCATTAACCCAAACCTTACTTATATAATCACAACCTTCAAAGTTTAATAATAAACGCTTATTAGTTAAATCTTGACTATATTTTGCTTTCTTTGCATACCAGATATATTTGTGCTCATCATTAATTGATAGTCCACTATTTTTACTTTGATAGCTGTATGGTACCATTATTTGCATGTCATTAGGAAAATTTAAAAACCATTCATTTTCTTCTCCAATATTTAAATCATCAAAAGCAAAAAACCATTTGCCATCTAAAGATGTAAAGTTATTTCTTACAAATTGTGGACGAGGATACTCATCCTTGTAGCATTTTACGTGTTTCATATTCATAGCTCCTAGTTATAATTTCTAACACAAGAATAACATAAAATAATATAACTGTTAATGTTTTGTGGACAAATATACTATTTTCATATACAATAATGTTATAAAATGTAAAAATATTGAAAGCGTTTACATTTTTGTGTGTAATAATTTAATTATATTTTTTAATTAATTAATTAAAAAATGGAGGTAAAATATGATAACCTATGTTGATGAAAAGCAACTTGAAGATGTTTTAAAACAATTTTATATAGTTACAGGCTTAAAAGTAACTGTTTTTGATGATAAGCATAATGTTTTAGCTGAATATCCAAAGGAGCATTGTGCTTTTTGCTCATATATAAATATGGTGTCAGCTAGTAAGGAATTATGTGAGCAATCTAACTGGAATGCTTTTGATAAATGTAAGAAAACACGAAAAACCTATATTTATAAATGTCATGTTGGTTTAGTTGAGGTGGCTGTACCTTTATTAAAAAATGATCAAATTATTGGCTATTATATGTTTGGGCAGATTACTGATTCAAAAAATAAAGATGATATAAAAAATAAGCTAAAGCAAATTTCTCATATTATTGATTATGATAAAGCGTGTGAATTATTAGTAAGTGTAAACCAGCATAGCTTAGAAAAAATAAAAGCTGAAATTAAAATAGTTGAGGTGTGCTGTATGTATTTTATTTTAGGAAAAATGATTAATATCAAAGAAGATTTGCTTTCTAACCAAATCATTGAATATATAGATGAGCATGCCTTAGAGAAATTTTCTGTTAAGAATTTATGCAATTATTTAAACTTTAGTAGAACACAGGTTTATAATATTTTTAAAAAGACAAATAAGATTGGCGTTATGGAATATGTTAGAAATATAAGATTAAAAAAATCCATCGATTTATTAAAGGATGGATCATATTCTATTAAAGAAATTGCTTATATGACTGGTTTTAATGACTCCAATCACTTTATTAAAATTTTCAAAAGCAAATATGGTTGTTCGCCAAAAAAGTATCAAAAGGCAAATTAATTTTTACTATACATTCCCTTTTTTACTAAATAAGGGAAGCTTTTTTTATTGATTTCATCATCAAAGATTGAATTCATAATAATAACAAATAATAAATAAGAAAATGGTAAATAAATTAAACAGTAAACAATTGGAACTAATAATTGTATAGTTGTTGTTGGTATTAAGATTAAAAATAAAGGTAAAACGCAAATAATACTTACAAGAATTACCTTTGGTAAATACTTAAAATATATAATAAAGCTAAGTGATATTTTTTTGAATGTTGAATCATTATAAATTGCTGACATACATATACAAATAAAAAGAATAGGAATAAAAATAAAATAATTAATTATTTTAAAAACATAATATAAAAAGGAATTACTTATTAAATAATTAATTGCTAAGCTTTCAAGAACAAAATTAATAATGCCATATATTAAAAATAGAATTAAAAAGTCTTTAATATTTTCTTTTATGCCCTTAAAAAAATCAGCTATTAAAAAGAATCCTTCATTAAAGGCTAGTTTTTTATATAGCCTAGAAAGGCCTGAAAAAACAATTCCAATAAAAAGAATGGTAAGAATATTAAAACTATTATATATAAAATAAGCTTGCTTTATTTCTGAAAGCATTGTTTCTTCCTTTTTAATTATAATATTGTTTATTGTTAATAAATTATAATATCTATATATTATAAAAGGTAAAAAACATATCATCATAATAAAAGCAATTATTAAAAGACTATTCCATTGGGTTTTTAAAATATCAAAGAATAGTTCTTTTCTATTTATTGGTAAATCAGCTATCGTAAAGTCCTTAACAATTTTTTTTGTTTTTTTCATGATTTTCTCCTTTTAATTAATAGATGAAAGAAAGCTTAA
>CAKPZU010000017.1 GCA_934215405.1 uncultured Bacilli bacterium
ACAGGATGTAGACTCAGTAATTAAAGAAATTGAAAACGAATTTTTTAGTAAAATAGATAAAATTATTAGAGCATATGATTTTAACCTAGATAAATTAGATGCTTATTTATATTCAATAACTAAAGCAATTGTTGATGATGAATATATCCATCATATTGTAACCTATACAGTTTATAGAAGAGCTATTATGCTAAATGTTTTGAAGATTATTAATGATCATGTTAACAAAAATTTCAATCAAAATAAAAGTCTTAACTTTCAATACATTTTAGATTATAATATGTATGGTAGTGTCAATTTACTTTATATTTGGTTGTTAAAGGACACTTCTAGTAAAATGAGCATTGAAGAACTATCAACATTACAAGCAAAGCTTATAAAGAATAGTTTGAATGATATGCTAATATAATTGCAATGACTAAAGACTTTATATAATGAACAATCACAGCGATTTGTCAAATGGTGGAAGGACAAAATTTAGTAATTATATAAATAACACTTTATAGCAAGACTTTTTAATAATTAAGGGCATAGTATTTTACTATGAACTAGGATGGCACCGCGAGATAATCGTTCCTAGATTTTGGAACGATTTTATTATTTTAGGAGGAAAAATTATGTTTGAATTTGTAACAGCAAGGGAATTATATGAGCTAGTACAAAGTGGCTCACAAATAGAAAAGGACCAATTAGAATTTGTTGAACTAGATGGTTGGGTTAGAACAAATAGAAATAATGGTAGCATTGGCTTTATTGAATTAAATGATGGAACATATTTTAAAAATGTTCAGCTTGTTTATAATAAGGGTGATGAGGACTATGATTTATGTGCATCATTAAACACAGGAGATGCTATTAATGCCTATGGTGAATTTAAAATCACTGCTAATGGAAAGCAACCATTTGAAGTAACTGTTAAAAAGCTAACATTAATTTCAAAGTGCGATCCATCTTATCCGCTTCAAAAGAAAAGACACAGCTTTGAATTTTTAAGAGAAATAGCTCATTTAAGACCAAAAACTAATACTTTTTCAGCTGTTTTTAGAGTGCGTTCTGTATTAGCTATGGCTATTCATGAATTTTTCCAAAATCAAGGATTTGTATATGTTAACGGACCATTAATTACAGGAAATGATTGTGAGGGTGCTGGTGAAACATTTACAGTTACAACGCTTACTGATTTTAAGGATGGCTATAAAAATGATTTCTTTGGAAAGCATACAAATCTAACTGTTTCTGCACAGCTTCATGCTGAAGCATATGCTCAATGCTTTAGAGATGTATACACATTTGGTCCAACATTTAGAGCTGAAAAATCAAATACTGTAAGGCATGCTGCTGAATTCTGGATGGTAGAGCCAGAAATAGCCTTTGCTGATTTAGAAGATGACATGTCTTTAATTGAGGACATGGTTAAATATTGCATTAAAACAGTTTTAGAGGAATGCCCAGCCGAAATGGAATTCTTTAATAAGATGATAGATACAACACTAATCGAGAGATTAAATCATGTATTGAATTCAAAATTCGAGGTAATGACTTATACAAAAGCTATTGAAATATTACAAAAAGCAGTAGCAGATGGTGTTGAATTTGAAAATAAAGATATTTATTGGGGCTTTGATTTAAATTCTGAGCATGAAAAATATCTTTGTGAAAAACTAGTAAATGGCCCATTATTTTTAATTGATTTTCCAAAGGAAATTAAATCATTCTATATGAAGCAAAATGATGATGGTAAAACTGTTGCAGCATGTGATTTATTAGTACCACATATTGGTGAATTAGTTGGTGGCTCTCAAAGAGAAGAAAATTATGATAAATTAGCTGCTAGAATGGATGAATTAAAGATGAATAAAGAACCTCTTCAATGGTATTTAGACCTAAGGAGATTTGGTGGCGTTTCAAGTGCTGGCTTTGGACTAGGCTTTGAAAGAATGGTTATGTATGTAACTGGAATGCAAAATATTAGAGATGTTATTTCATTCCCTCGTACAGTTAATAATTGTGAATTCTAATTTAATATAACTAAAAAGGACTCAACGAGTCCTTTTAAATTATACTAATTCAACATAATGTTCAACAGAGCCATTATTATTAGCAGGTAAAACAAATTGCATAGAAAGCACCATTTTACTATGAGGCTTTATTTTTGCTTCATAAATAGGCTTAACACCAGTACAATTAATAAATGTAGCTCCAGCCTTTAATAATGCTTCATTTTCATCCTTAATCATATATAAAATAGATCCTGCATTAATTAATGTAAGCTTTATAGTCCTTTCCTTATCGCCTTGATTTACAAATACTAGATTCTCCTGATATTCAATCATCCAGTTTCCAAAATCCCATATTGCTCCAGCTGGTGTTGCACTATTTGGTGATAAAACTATTTTTTTACCATTGCAAATAGTGTGTGTTTCTAAAATATCATCACCAACATAATTATGATTTAATTGGGAAGATAAATGTGTAAGCCAGCGATCACTAATAACCTCATGTCGATAATTATCAGTTACTTTTTCAAATGGCTCGTATGTATCCTTTAGCTTATCAGCATATAAAGGATAGTATTTAACTGGTAATTTTGATGGCAATGTTGCATCGTTAAAAATCCATATTGGATTACAATCAATAACACCCTTATGCTTGCTTATACCAAGTCTACCGCCAAAGTCATCACTTTCAGAATATTTCCTTAAATTTTGAATAGTAACATTTCTTTCATTAATTTTATGATAATCATCATAAATGCAAAATTCTCCTACTAAGGAATCATTTAAAACAGTAAAGTGAACATTACCATTTGCACAGTGCCTTTTACGTAAAATATTGTCAGCTGTATTATTAACATTAGTATGATTATAGCTATCAATGCTTGTTCCACCAATTACATAAATGTATTGATGTGGAGGTATTCTATAAATTGTTCTTTTAATTGCGTGAGGCTCATGATAATTATCAAAGTTTAAATAATCATTAAACCACTTAGTTGCTTTTTCATCAAAGCCAGTTTTATCCATTTCATACTTTATTCCATAATAATCAATCCATGATTTTTCTCCAAGCCATGAGCCTGTAACCTGGTAGCCGACATTAGAAACACTAACATAAACATCATGATGATGGTTGTTTTTTAGCCTATAGCCTAAATAGATATCTCTATCTGTATGATTACTATTTTCAAAGGTCATAAAGCAATCACCCTTTAAATTCTTATTTTGCATCGTGATTGAGTTTAATGCATTTTGAGTTATTGATTCAGGAACATTACAATAAATATATGTTCCTTTTTTCCTTTTAATCATTTTAATCTCTGCAGGCTTTAATGGATCAATGCTATTATCTCCATTTAAAGGAATATCGCTTCCATTATTTTCTATATTGATTTTATAAGGAGTAATTACTGCATTATTTATAGGATAAAAGCCAATTTCAAAATTCTCGTTAGCTTTATTTGTTGTAACCTTTAAAAAAATGATTTGATTTTCTACAAAATCATATCTAAATAATGAATTGCTAGATATTATTAACTTTTCATTTTCGTCATAAATTTTTAAAGATATAACATTTTTACTGAAATTAATAAGATATGTATCGTTTTTATCAATTATAAATTTAAAGCTGATAGTTTTTGAATTGTTTGTTTTTGCACATATATTTGCAATTTCAAAGGCTTTTTCATTTAATAAATTTTTCATTTTAATTATTTTCCTTCCATAATAGGTATTTGTAAATCAAGCAAATTGTTTTGGCATCCTTAATAATTCCTTTTTCAATCATTAAAATTATTTCTTCAAGCTTAAATAGCTTTAAATCAATAAATTCATCCTCATCTAAATGATTAGTTGATTTAGTTAAATCCTTTGCTAAAAATAAATATATAATTTCATTTGAATAGCCACATGTCGGATACATTTGTCCAAGGCTAATTAATGAGCTAGCTTTATATCCAGTTTCTTCATTAAATTCCCTCAATGCGGCATTATATGGGTCTTCATTAGCTTCAAGCTTTCCAGCTGGTAGCTCATAAACATATTCCTTGTATGGATAGCGATATTGCTTTTCTAAAATTACCTTATTATTTATAAATCCTAATATGCAAACACCGCCTAAATGCTTTACTACCTCTCTTGTGGCAGTATGATTGTTAATGCTTACATCATCAACGTATAGTTTTACAATTTTTCCATCGTATATTAAATTTTCTTTAATTGTTTTTTCTTCATTTTTCATCTTTGTAGAAAACTCCCCAACATCTTAAGTTTATCATATTTAAAATATGATTTAAAGACTATAAATTTAAATTATTTTTACTATAATATAAGTAGGAGGTTTTATATTTATGAAATATCAAATAGTTAGTAATGGACAAAAATTAAGTCAAACTGTCCAAGATAATATCGTTAGCGAATTATCTCGTCTTGAAAAATTACTTTTTAAAAGTGAGGATTTTGAATGTCGTATTGTAGTAAAATTTAAAAATGATAAATCTAAGGTTGAAATTACAATACCAACACCATTCTTGCTATTAAGAAGTGAGGTTGAAGCAGACGATTTAATGGATGCTGTTGTAATAGCAAGAGATAAATTAGAATCACAAATTGGAAAGATTAAGTCAAGGCTTGACCGTTCAAGTAATAAAACAAACCTTGGAAGAATCTTTGGAAATGCCATTGAGGAGGATGTTGAAGAAATATATATTAAAAACAAAACTATCCACCCAAGTGCTATGACCCTTGATGATGCTATTATGGAAATGGATTCAACTGATCATGATTTCTTTATTTACGAGGATATTGAGGATCATACATTATCAGTAGTCTATAGAAGAAAAAGCGGTGGCTATGGAGTAATTGATATCGAATAATAAGCGTATATTGCGCTTTAAAAAAGGAAGCTATACTTGATCAATATAGCTTCCTTTCCTTTTATTTGCTTAAAAAATTTTTCTTACATAATTCAAAGCGATATTTTTGCTTGATATTGGGATATTTTTCTCTATCAACCATACTAGCAAACATTGATAGCTTACGAATCCAAATTTGATCACTATTAATAGGCTTATAGACAACATAATCATTTAAATCCTCACTATGTTTAGCAATAGCGATAACTAAATAATAATTCCCCTTAAAATGCTTATATATTCTATTAATTTTGATTTGCCTCATTATTTTGTGCCAAAAATTCTATCTCCAGCATCTCCAAGGCCTGGAATAATATAGCCTTTTTCATTTAGCTTTTCATCAACTGCAGCAAGATAAATATGTACATCAGGGTGAGCTTCTTCTACAGCTTTAATTCCTTCTGGAACGCCAACTAAGCACATAAGGCGAATGTTATTGTATCCTCTTTTTTTACAAGCATCAATAGCAGCAATAGCACTACCTCCAGTTGCAAGCATAGGATCAACTATTACAACAAGTGGATTTGTAACAACCGGTAATTTAAAATAATATTCAACAGGCTTTAATGTTTCTTCGTTTCTATACATACCAATATGGCCAATTCTAGCTGTTGGAACCATATTTTTAATACCATCGCATAAGCCAATACCTGCTCTTAAAATTGGAGCAATAATAATTTTTTCTTTTAATTTTGTACGATGCATAGTAATACCTGTTGGAGTATTGTATGTTTCATCAGAATCATATGTTTCTAAATCCTTAAAAACCTCAAAGCACATAAATGAAGCAATTTCATTTAAGCTTTCTCTAAATTCCTTTGATTTAGTATTCTCATCTCTCATAATAGATAATTTAACATCAATTAGTGGATGCTTTACAACTGTATACATATTTTCACTCTCCTTATTTTTTCATCTAATTATATCACAAAGTCTAGTAATAACAAATACAAATGTTATATAATAGCAATAAACAGGAGGTTATGTGTAAATGGAAAATAAAACTATTAAAATAATTAAAAATAGAGTGAGTTGTAGAAATTATGCAGATAAAAGGGTTCCGTTAAGTAAGCTAAAGCTTATCGCAGAAGCTGGAATGATGGCTCCATCTGCTCGTAATGAGCAAATAGCTAATATTTTAATTTTAAAGGATAGTAAAAAAGTTAAAAGATTAAAAGACTTATCCATAAAAGAATTAAAAAGAGATTGCTTTTATGGTGCAAGCTGTATGATTTTAGTTTACGCAAATCGTAATGAAAAATTTGTAATACAGGATTGTACATGTATTTTAGAAAACATGTTTATTGCTGCTAGCTCATTAAATATTAATTCATGCTGGATAAATCAGGTTGATGAATTATTATTAACAAATGATGGCTCAAAAATAAAAAAATCATTAGGTATTGATAATGAAGCTAGAATTGTTGGAACATGTATATTAGGATACTGTGCAAATAAAGATGAATTAAAGATTAAAGAAAGGAAAAAAGATTTTATTAAAATCGTTTAAGTTTATGATTAATGAAAAAATTAATTTAAAAGAGTTTTATCCAATGCTTGAAAATGATGCTTATTTAACATCATATTGTCCAAGTAATTTTGCTGAATTTTCAACTAATAAGGTTAGAAAATGCATTATTGTTATTCCAGGTGGTGGCTATGAATCTGTAAGCGATCGTGAAGGAGAACCAGTTGCTTTACGCTTTGCAGGTAATGATATAGCAGCATTTTTATTAAAGTATTCAATTGCTCCAAATCTTAACTATCCAAATCCATTTGTTGAGGCCTTTGCAGCTATTGCTTATGTTAGAAAAAATGCTTCAAAATACCACATTGACCCAAATAAGATTAGCGTAATTGGCTTTTCAGCTGGTGGACATTTAGCTGCTACCATTTCTGCATATTGGAATGCTAAGGAATATGCTAGCTTCCTAAAAGTAAGTAATGAGGATATAAAGGTTAATGGTTGTATATTAGGATACCCTGTTATTTCTACAACATTTGGACATAAAGGTACTATTGTAAATTCAACTAAAAATGATCCTATACTACTTGAAAAGCTTTCAATTGATAAGCATGTAAGTAAGGATTTTCCAAAAACTTTTATTTGGCATACAACATTTGATACTGTTGTAGATGTAAAGAATTCACTAGCTTTAGCAGAAGCGTTAAGTGAAAATAAAATTTTCTATGAAATGCATATTTATCCAATGCTAGACCATGGCCAATCACTTGCTGATTATAGTGTTTATACAGAGCAAATGATGAGCAAGGAAAATATGGAAAAAATGAAGTATAACACTCAATGGATTGATAATGCTATTCATTTTATTAAAGAATATATTTAAAAATAATTAATCAAACAAGCAGGCCGCACCAACGAGGCCTGTTTTTCCTTTAAAGGTAGCTAAAAATACCTCACAGTCCTCATAGCCATATTCCTTTAAATATGATTTTATGAAATTTAAATCAAGCAATCCGCTTTCAGTAATTCCTCCAGCAATAACAATTGTAGAAGGGTCAAAAATATGGCATAGATTTAATAAGCCATCAGCCACATCATTATGCCATTTTTTTAAACTTTCAATAGCAATTTGATTATTTTGTTGAATAAGCTTTACGATTTGGAAGCCAGATAGCTTATAAACATTAATTCTTTCATTAATTTTTGGCCATCTATTATTTACTTCCTTAACTGTATTTAATAAGCCGGCAACAGAAGCATATGTTTCATAGCAGCCACTTCTTCCACAATTACATTTTCTTCCATTTGTATGGATTACCATATGGCCAAATCTGCCGCCTTGGTTATGCATACCATGAATGATTTTATTATCAATAATAATAGCTCCACCTATTCCTTTTCCAATTGTTATAAATAGGCCGTCGCTAACGTTATTAAGCTTGCCAAATTTGATTTCTGCTTGGCAGGATGTATTACCATCATTATCAATTAATATATCGCAATTAGGAAAGGCTTTTTTAAAATCAGCTAATATATTATAATCCTTCCAACCTAGGTTTGAAGCAAAAATTACTACCCCGTTAAAAATATCTCCAGGGCAACCAACACCTATTTTCTTAATGCTATATTTTAAAATGTAAGTATCACAAATATCTTTTATACCACTAGTTAGCAATGAGGGATTTCCTTTGAATACGTTCCTAATTGATGTTGATTCAAATACTTCGCCATTTTTAACGACACCTATTTTAATGCTAGTACCACCAATATCAATGCCTAAAACATAATTTGAATTGTCCATTATAATTCCTCCCTATTGAAATATATTATATCAAATCCATTGCAATTTGTAATTACTAAATAGTATAATTATAAAGAGTTAATGAGGAAGGAGCTTACATTTTTACAAAATGTAGATTTATAAAAATGGAAAATAAGAAAATCATTGTTTCATGTGATACTACTATTGCATTAACAAAAGAAGAAATATTAAAAGAAAATTTATATGTAATTCCTTTAAATGCTATTGCTGATGGTGTTGAATACCACGATAGTATTGACATTGATGCTAATAAGCTTTCATCATTAATGAGAAATGGCGCTAAGGTTACAACATCAACACCAACCTTAGGAGAAATTGAAAAATATTTTGATGATTTATTTAATAAAACTAATGCTGATGTAATTATTCATTTTACTATTTCATCAAAATTAAGTTCAATGTACTCTTTATTTACTAATTTTTGTAATGAAAAATATAATGGCAAGGTTAAGGTTGTTGATAGCTTATCAATTTGTTGCTGGATGCTAAATCAGGTTAAATATGCTAAACATTTAGTATCTTTAGGATACGATGCTGATACAATTATAAATAAAGTAAAGACTGAATTAGTAGGTACTGAGGATTGTGCCTTTATTCCAGACTCGCTTGAATATTTAAAAAGAGGTGGAAGAATTTCACCAGCTGTTGCTTCAATTGCCAATTTGATTGGAGTATTACCAATTCTTACCTTTAATAATGGAGTAGTTGGTAAAAAAGGCATGACTAGAACGCTAACAAAGGCTTGTATTAATGCTATTAAGGAATGGTTAGATAATATCAAGGACTTTGATGATTCATATGATTTTGTTATTGTTTATACAGATGATATGTGTAAGGAAAAAGTAACACGTGCTAAGGCATTAATAAAGGAATTAGCTCCGAATTCTAAAATTGAAGTAAGCCCATTATCGCTTAATGTTACGGCTCATACTGGACCTGGAACAGTTGGTATTGGAATTAAAAAGAGGTATAAAGCGTAGACATTTTTGTCTACCTTTTTAAAATATTATGGAAATAGTTGTAAAAATTAATAAATTTGAAGATATAGAAAAACTAAATAATGCTTCGTCTTATTTACTAGCAAATAAGAATTTTTCTTATCGCTTTGATGAATCATTTCCTTTAAGTAAAATAAAGCTTGCTAAAAAGTATTGCGTAAGAAATAATAAAAAGGTTTATATTCTAATTAATAAAATTTTTAAGGATGATGATTTAACTTCCTTAAAGGAATTTATGGAAAAACTTTTAAAGATAAATGTTGATGGCTTTTATTTTACTGATTTTGCTGTATTTATGATAGCAAAAGAATTAAATGCAACTGATAAATGCTATTTTTATCATGAAACATTTTTAAGAAATACATATGATATTTTAACATATCAAGAATATGGTATTAAAAATATTATTTGTAGTAAGGATATGAATATAGATGATATTAAAAATTTGCCAGCTAATAAAAAAGATACATATGGTATTTTATGCTTTGGCTATTTTCCTTTGTATGAAAGCCAAAGAAAAATATTAACTAATTATGCTAATATTAATAAATTAGATAAAAGGCTTGTAAAAAGCAATAATTTGTTTTTAAAGGAAGCTACAAGAGATAGCTTTAATAGAGTAATTGAGCAAAATGGTACCTCAAGCATTTTTAATAGTGAGGTTTTATCTTATTTATCATTTATGAAAAAGCTAAGTGAAAATATAGGAATATTTATTATTGATGGTTTGTTTTTTAATGTTGATTATTTATATAAGGTAATTGATTTATTTAAAAAAGCAATAAATGAAGAAGTAGATGAAGAAGAACTAAAAAAATTAGATCCATCTATTGAATTTACTACTGCTTTTTTAAATAAAAGAATAGGATTAATGTAGTATGAAGCGTGTTGAATTATTATCTCCAGCAGGAGATTTAACTAAATTAAAAATAGCAATTTTATTTGGAGCTGATGCAGTTTTTTGTGGTGGAAAGCAATTTTCCTTAAGAGCTAAGGCTAATAATTTTTCCTTAGATGATATAAAGGAAGCTGTAAAATTTGCTAACTTACATAACGCTCGTGTTCATATTACAGTTAATATTGTTCCAGAGGATGATGATTTTAAAAATTTAGATTCATATTTACTAGCTTTAAATGAAGCCCATGTACATGCTATTATTGTTTCTAGCATTTATATAATGAAAAGAGCTAAAGAATTAAATTGTAGCTTTGAGGTACATGTAAGTACTCAACAATCAATAGCTAATTATAAGGCTGTTTCATTTTTTAAAGAAACAGTTAAGGCTGATAGAGTTGTTTTAGCTCGTGAATTAAATATAAATGAAATAGAAAATATTAAAGAAAAATCTAGTTTACCACTTGAGGTATTTATTCATGGTGGAATGTGTTCTTCTTATTCTGGACGTTGTACTTTATCAAATGCTATGTCTTCTCGTGATGCTAATAAGGGGGGGTGTGCTCATTCTTGTAGATGGATATATCATTTATATGAAAATGATAAGCTAATAAAAGGAAGCAATTTTATAATTGCTTCAAGCGATTTAATGAGTATTGATTATATTCCTGCACTTTTAAAGGCCAATGTTGATAGCTTTAAAATAGAAGGAAGAATGAAATCTATTCATTATGTCGCTACAATTGTTAGTGCTTATCGTCGTTTAATAGATGAATATTATAAAAATAAAACAATTAGTAAGGAAAGACTAAATTATTATAAAAATGAAATTAAAAAAGCAGAAAATAGAATAACATCTACAGGCTTTTTAAATAAAAGGATGATACATCAAGGATTGTTATTAAATACTGGTGTTGAAAATCCAACACAATCCTTTATTGGCTTAATTTTATCGCCTAAGGATAAGGATGGCTATTACTTAATGGAGGTTAGAAATTATTTTGAAGAAAATGATTATGTTGAAGCCTTTACAAATAAAGGGAAAACCATATCATTTCATATTAAAAATATGCTAGATGAAGAAAATAATAAAGTAGTAATTGCTAGACATCCAAAGCAAATATTAAGAGTAAAAATAAAATATAATTTACCAGTTGATACATTAATTAGAAAAAAATAAAAAAGGAGGGGTTTTAAATGGTTGAGGTTAAAATAACAAGTAATGATCAAAATAAAAGACTTGATAAATTTGTTAAAAAATATTTATATAAAGCCCCAGAATCCTTTATTTATAAGTTGTTTAGAAAAAAAGATATTAAGGTAAATAAAAAGCCTAAGCCCTTTGACTATATATTAAATGAAAATGATGTTGTAAGCATATACATAAGTAAGGAGCAAGAAATGGAGTTTTTAAATAAAGCCCCATTAATTGTTTCTCAATCTCAAGATTTTGAAGTGATTTATGAGGATGATAACATCCTAATTGTTAATAAAAAAGCTAATTTATTAGTTCATGATGGTGATGATAAATTAAAAAATGAAGACACCTTAACAAAGCAGGTTTTAAATTATTTAATTAATAATAAATCCTATGATCCAAAAAAAGAAAATGTTTTTGTACCTTCATTAGCTCATAGGATTGATAGAAATACTAGTGGCTTAGTTATTTTTGGTAAAACATCTACGGCCTTAAGTGAATTATTTTATGCCTTTAAGGATCATAATAATATGGAGAAAATATATATTGCTTTAGTAAGTGGTAGAGTTTTAAAAGGTGATACTATCAAGGCAAAATTAATTAAAAATGAAAAAACAAAAATTGTTAATGTTGATGAAGTTAATGGCCAAGAAGCGATTAGTATATATGAGCCAATTGCTACTTATAGTGACTGTAGCTTGCTAAAAATAAAAATATTAACTGGACGAACGCATCAAATAAGAGTCCATATGAAATATATTAATCATCCTTTAGTTGGTGATTTAAAATATGGTAATAAAAATTCAGATATTTTGGCTAAAAAATATCATATGGATAATTATTTCTTACATGCTAAATCAATTTGCTTTCATAATTTAAAAAATGATTTAGCTTATTTAAATGATAAGACATTTACTGCACCTTTATTTTTAAAGGAAAAGCAGTTATTAAAAGAAATTAGTAAGGGAGAGAGTAGTTATGAATGATTATTTAAAAAAGGTAGAGGAATGGAAAAATTCTAAGAATTTAAGTTTGAAGCTAAAGGAAGAGCTAAATAGCTTAAGCGATAAAGAATTACAGGATGCTTTTTATACTGATTTAGCCTTTGGAACAGGCGGCTTAAGAGGTATAATGGGAGTTGGAACTAATAGAATGAATAGTGTTGTTTTACAAAAAGCGACATTAGGCTTTGCTAGATATTTATTAAAAAATGAACCAAATGCTAAAGAAAGAGGTGTTGTTATAGCTCATGATAATAGAAATAATCATGATGAATTTCAAAAGGCTGTAGCGGATGTTTTAACATCATTAGGTATTAAGGTTTATGTTTTTCCCTCATTAAGAACAACACCAGAGCTTTCATTTACTGTTAGATATTTAAAGGCGAGTGGAGGCATTAATATTACGGCTTCTCATAATCCAAAGGAATATAATGGCTATAAAATTTATAATTCACTTGGTAATCAACTAATTGTTGAACAATCAAACAAAGTAATGCAAGAAATTGAAAGCATTGGTAATGCAGTTGATTTAGTATTTGAAGGTAATGATAGCTTATTAGTAACATTAGATGAAAGTGTTGATAGAGCTTATTATGATATGGTTGAATCTACATCGTTAAATAAAGATATGAAGAAGGATAATATCTTAATTGTTTATACACCTCAACATGGAACAGGTTATGTACCAGTTACAACAGTTTTAAAGGAAGAAGGATACAAAGTTATTGAAGTTAAAGAGCAATGCTTCCCAAATGGTGATTTTATAAATACTAAATGTCCAAATCCTGAGGATAAGTCAGCTTATGAATTAGCTATTAAATATGCCCTTGCTAATAATGCTGATTTAGTAATTAGTAATGATCCAGACTGCGATAGAATTGGAATAGTTTTATTTGATAAGGATAAGAATCCTGTTTATATGAGCGGTAACCAAACTGGAGCTGTTTTAATTGAATACTTATTATCTTTAAGAAAGAAACAAGGTATTTTAGGTAATAATGGCGTTATTTATAATACAATTGTTTCATCACCTTTAGGTGCTAAGGTTGCAAGCTTATATAATGTTAGATGCGAGCAAACACTAACTGGCTTTAAATATATTGGTGATAAAATTGCTAAAGCTAGTAAAGATAGCGAATTTGAAATTGGCTACGAGGAATCATATGGCTATTTAATTAATAAAGAGGTTCGTGATAAGGATGGTGTTCAATCAGCTATGATGATAGCAGAAATGGCATCATATTATAAGCATTTAGGAAAAACTATATTAGATGTTTATCAAGAAATAGAAGAAAAGCTAGGATATTATGCTGAAAGCCAAATTTCATACTATGCTAAAGGTGAAGATGGAGCAATACGTATTAATAATTTAATGAATAAGCTTCGTAATAGCAAATTAGAAAATATTGCTGGTGAAAAGGTTAAAATTCATGAGGATTACTTAACATTAACTAAGGAATGCAATGGTGTTTCATCACCATTAGTTGGCTTTGAAAAATCAAATGTTTTACGTTATATATTAGATGATGGCTCATTTGTTGCTGTTCGTCCATCAGGTACTGAACCTAAGGTTAAATTCTATTTTTCACTTATGGGTAAAACTAATGATTTAGCTTTAAAAAGACATGACAAGGTTAAGGAGTTTTTCTTATCATTAGTTGATTAATTATGTTTGAATATTACTATACTAACAAGCATTATCATACGCTTGATTATTATTTAAAAAGTAAATACAAAAAGAAAGTATTTAAGGTCCCCTTAAATGCTTCTTTTACTTGTCCTAATAGGGATGGAAGTAAATCAACTAAGGGCTGTGCCTTTTGCTCAGCACTTGGAAGTGGTGATTTTGCTGGTAAGGTAGATGATCCTTTATTAGTACAATTTGATAAAGTAAGTGAAGTTATAAATAATAAATGGCCAGATGCTTATAAAATTGCTTATTTTCAAGCCTATAGTAATACATATGGAAGTATAGATAAATTAAAAAGCACCTTTGAACAATTTATTGATAAAAAGGATGTTATTGGCCTTTCAATTGCGACAAGATGTGATTGTATAAATGAAGAAATAGTTAACTATTTAAAAGAATTGAAAAAGCATTTTAAGGAATTTTGGGTAGAGCTTGGCTTACAAAGCGCTAATTTAAAAACAATGAAATTAATGAATCTTTGCTATACATTTAATGATTTTAAAAAAGCTGTAAGGCTTTTAAATAAAGCTGATATAGATGTTATAGTTCATATTATTGATGGCCTTCCTAATGAAAGTAAAGATGATCAAATAAACACTATAAAAAAATTGAATGAATTAAACATTCAAGGATTAAAAATTCATATTTTAAATGTTATTTCTAATACTACACTTGCTAAAATGTATTTAAATAATGAATTTACACTACAAAGTGAAGAAGAATTTATAGAAGTTGTTACATCACAGCTTTATTATTTAAAGGATGATGTTATAATTCATCGAATTGGGGCAGATAGTAAAAGTAGTGATTTAATTGCTCCTATTTGGGTTTTAAATAAATTGAGTGTTGTTGATAAAATTGATATTAAAATGCGAAATGATTCAATGTTTCAAGGTGATTTATATAAGTAAAGGTACCATATGGTACTTTTTCTTTTTCTAAAAAAAAGACAATTTTGTAGTGCACTGAAAAAGTTGGACTAATATAATTATTGTACTTGAATGAGGGGCTGTTGTCTATACTCTATAGGCGATAGTCCTTTCCTTTTTAATTATTAACCTTAGCTTTAATATAATTATTAAATAATATTTCATCAATTTCTTGATATTTTTTAGTTATGTTTTCTTCCTTTAAAGAAGATGTTATTAATTCATTTAATGGAACATTTAAAGAATTAAGGCATAAATATCTAAGTAGCCATAGCTTTAAGGCATATGGTCCATTAATCATAGTATTTAAATCATTTTTATAGGAAAAATCAGGGAATATAACATTAAAATAAGCCATAATTACTTCTTTTAATTGATTACCATAGACAACCTTTAAATATTTTACTTGATAAAGTAATGAACTATAGGTCATTTCATTAATACTACATAAATAACTAACCTCGTCTAGTTCATCTAAATCATTTATCATATTGCTAAAGGATTCACCACTATTTTTCTTGAACTTCTTAATAACTAAGTTTTGTAAAGCATCATATTCTTTATTTGTTAACATAAAAATTGCCTCCTTATTTAAGTATAAGCATTGCTAGTGTCGAATTAGGTCAAATTAAGACATAAATTCATTTTTATTTTCATTGCTTTATTATTTAATAAATTAGTATAATTAATATAGATAACGGAGGATTTAATTCATGGAAGAAAAAAAATTTAATGGTACACCACATAATCAAGGAAAAATTGGAGATTTTGCAAAAACTGTTTTAATGCCAGGAGATCCTTTAAGAGCAAAATATATTGCAGAACACTTTTTAAGTGATGTAAGGCAAGTAAATGGCGTTAGAAATATGCTAGGCTATACTGGAACATATAAAGGCAAGGAAGTAACAGTTATGGGCTCTGGAATGGGAATGCCTTCAATTGGTATTTATTCATATGAGTTATTCAAATTCTATGGCGTTGAAAATATTATTAGAATTGGCTCTTGTGGCTCATATCAAGAGGATATTGATTTATATGATATTATTATTTGTCAAGGGAGCTGTACTGATTCAAACTTTGCTAAGCAATATAATTTAAATGGTACATTTTCAGCTCTTGCTTCATATGATTTACTTGAAAAAGCAGTAGAAGCATCTAAAAAGCATAATGCTCGTTACCATGTTGGTAATATTATGTCTAGTGATATCTTCTATGGTGCTGATAGTGAAGCTTGGAAAAAATGGCAATCAATGGGTGTTTTAGGTGTTGAAATGGAAAGCTATGCTTTATATTGTAATGCTGCTTATTTACATAAAAAAGCTTTAACAATTTTAACTGTTTCTGATTCATTTACATCACATAAAGAAACAACTGCTGAAGAAAGACAAAATTCTTTTACACAAATGATGGAAATTGCCTTAGATTTAATTTAATATGCCTTTAAAGATAATTATTCCTTTAGTTGCTTTTGTATTAATTATAGTTGCTTTTTGTATTTGCTTTTATAAGCAAATAACAATTTTCATTGTGGCTATAACTGGGAAAAAAAGAATTCAAAAAAAGCTATACAAGGAATGTAAGGCTAATGACTTTTTGATTTTAAATGATATTTGGTTACCAATGGGGGATAATAAGTATAAATATATTGATACTATAATTTTTGGCAATAAATTCATATATATTGTTAAAGAAATTAAACAAGTTGGAGAAGTAAAAATATCAATGCAGGATCAAAAATGGCGTGTTATTTTCCATAATAAATTAACATTAATTGATAATCCATTTATTTTTAATGATAAGGTGATTAGCTATTTAGTTAATGGGGTTCCAGGCTTAGATTTTAATGACTTAAAAAGTGTGGCAATTTTAGCTAAAACCTGCACTTTTAATAATGATACTTCTGATATAAATCAATTAGTTTTTTCTGAAAATGATGCTATTAGAAAAATTATGGAATTTGAAAATAAATCAAATGAAGATATTATTGATCCTAAAGAAATAGAAAGATATTGTAAAGCCTTTTATAATGAAGGCTTAGAGGCTGAAAAGCTAATTAAAAAATATAAAAAGAAAAATAAATAAAATATGGAATATTTAAAATATAATGAATCTTTATCTTATTCATATGTTTTTGGAGCTTTTGGTACTATTGAGCTATTAAATAATAAGCTTAATAGGGTATTAGCTATTTTAATTGATCCTTCATTTGTAAATAATGAAGCCTTTAATAAGATTAAAGATATTTGCTTAGCTAATAATATTCCTTTAATTATTGATTTAAAAATAATTGATAAAATAAGAGATAAAAAAAATATATTTGTTATAGGAGTATTTAAAAAATACACTAGTATCTTAAAAACTAACAAGCATTTATTATTAAATAATGTCAATGATGTTGGTTGTATTGGTACGATTATTCGTTCAATGCGTGGCTTTGATGTTTCTGATTTAGTTTTAATTAATTGTGATGTTGATATTTTTAATTATCATTTAATTCGTTCAACTATGGGCGCTTTTTTTCAATGTAACATTATGTGCTTTAATTCTTTAGCTGATTATTTAAATATGTTTAAAAATCAACATATTTATCAAATTGCTAATAAAGGTAATAATGCTACTAGCTATAAAAATGATAATTTTTCCTTATTGTTTAATTATGATAAAGAGTTAGACTATGAAAAAATAGTTTTTGATAAAGATTTATCATTAGATAATATTGTTAATATTGTTCTATATTCTTTTTATAAAAAATGACATTATGTAATACGCTTTATTCATATTATGTAATGGTGATATAATGCCAAGAGTAAAATATATTAAATCAGATATTGAATTATTAGCACGAATTATGCGAGCTGAAGCATTAGGCGAAGGAGAAGTTGGTATGTTACTTGTTGGTAATGTAGTAGTTAATCGTGTTAAAGCTCAATGTAAGCCTTTTAAAAGTACTAATACAGTTTCAAAGGTTATTTATAAAAAAGGCCAATTTGCAGGCGTTGGAACTCGTTTATTTAAAAGCTATCCTACAGCACGTGAAAGGAGACTGGCTAAAAAGTGTTTAGATTATTATACTAAATGGCCAGCAAAAAAAGCAGTGTTCTTTAAAAACCCTGGTAAGAATAAGCCTTGCCCATCTAAATTTTACGGCCCATTAATTGGAAAGTATAAGCATCATTGCTTCTTTGGACCAGCAAGTACCTCTAAAAACTGTAATATATAGTATAAATAATTTTAATGAAGCGTAACTATTAATAAGTGGTTACGTTTTACTTTTATGTTATAAAAAAGGAAAATGTTTATAAATATACTACATTTTCCAAAATTTTAATTTTTTATTGAATATGCTAAAAGTACCATTTTAAGGGTGCTTTTGCAAATTTTAATTATAAATTATTTAAATATTCTTCTAAAGATTGATACAAAAAACCATTTAGAAATTTTTATCATTTTTTATAAATTCAACAATGTTTTCATGAATAATACCATTTCTTTTTTGAATTAAGGAATCATTTGTTAAAATATATTTTGGATAATTATCTCCCTTAATGCTTTCAAGGCTACGATACTCTCTATCTTCTGTTTCCTTACTAGCTAAAATTGTATAGGCTACTTGAACGTATGCATAATTCATTTTATTATCTCTCATAATAAAGTCGCATTCAAATTTTCCAATTTTTCCTACACTAATTGAATAATCCTTACTAAATGCATATGTATAAACAATATTTTCAAGTACAGGTCCATAATTAATCCTATTATCAGTGTTTAAAGCATAATAAAATGATAAATCTGATAGATAAAACTTTTTTTCTCCATTTAATGATTTTCTTGATTTCATATCAAATCTATCACATTCCATTAGAATTTTAGCACTAATTAAGGCATCAATATATCGTTTAATAGTTTCTCTTTTAATTGGTAAGTTAAATTTAGAAAAATCATCTGTTATATTTTGAATGCTAGTTGTAGCTCCAAAATTATTAATTACATATTTCATTAATGCATCAAATACTGATCTATTTCTAATTTTAACTCTAGTTTTTATATCCTTTTCATATATTTCATTAATTAGATTTTGTACATATCTTCTTTTATCGTTTATTGAGTTTAATTTACAAACGTAAGGAAAACCGCCTTCATATATATAGTTTTGAAGTTCGTTATTTATATTAGATGATATTTCTTTTTTTAAGAATGCTTTAAAATTTAGATATTCATCAAAAGTTAAAGGTAGAATATTAAATTCAATATATCTTCCAGTAAGCTTAGTTACTAATTCACCTGATAATAAGTAAGAATTTGATCCTGTAATAAAAATGGAATAATCTCCTTCTTCACGATAGGAATTTATTACCTTTTCAAAGCCTTTTACATTTTGAATTTCATCAATAAATAAATATTTTTTTCCTGTTGCTTTTGAATTTTTTGAAATAATGTCATCTAATTCCTTTGGCGTTTCAATATTTTCATAAGGCTTTTTATCTAAATTGAAATATAATATATTATCTTGAGAGACATTTTTATTAATTAGCTCTTGAATGATAATATTCATAATTGATGATTTTCCACATCTTCTAACACCTGTTATAACTTTTATTATTTCACATTCATCGTAAAAGCTTCTTATTTTTTCTAGATATTTTTCACGTTTATATAAATCAGTTGTAATTTCAAGTTTCATATTTAAATGCCTCCTGGATAATATTATTATACAAGTTAAGAGGGTATTTTTCAAGTTAAGGGGGTAAATTTTTTAAAAATGAAGAAAAATACCCCCTTAACTAATGCTTTTTTGAATAAAAATAATTTGTAATTAAATAAAGATATGTAAATATTACTATTTAACAATGGCTTTTAATCTTGCTTTTAATGTATAATTATAAAGGTGATATTTTATATGAAAACATTAGAAATTACAATTGATCATTTAACAAAAGAAGGAGTAGGCGTTACTCGAATTGAAAAAAAGCCAATGTATATTATGTATGCCATAGAAAATGAAAAAATACTAGCTAATGTAGAATTTGTTGGTAAGCGTAATATTTTTGGTAGCGTTAATAAGGTTTTAACACCATCAAGCTATAGATGTAATCCTAAGTGTAATGTCTATTATCAATGTGGTGGCTGTCATTTACAGCATATGACCTATGAAGGGCAATTACAATTTAAAACTAATGTTGTAAAAAAGCTATATAAGGAAGCCGGATTTGAAAATATTAAGGTTAATAAATGTATAGGACAAGATGTCCCATATTTTTATCGCAATAAAATACAAAGCCCAGTTAAAAGAAGTGGAAAGAATATAATAGCTGGTTTTTATAAAGAAGATAGTCATGAAATAATACCATTTGATAAATGCTACGTTCAAGATGAGCTATCAAATAAAATTATTAAAGCAGTTGTTGTAGCAATGAAGGAAAATAAAATAGAACCATATAATGAAGATTTAGAAACTGGTATTGTAAGGCATATATTAATAAGACGCGCTAGTAAAGAAACAATGCTAGTTTTAGTTACTAAGGTAAATTCCTTTGCTGGAAGAAACAATTTTGTAAAATCTATAAGAAATAAAGTAAGGGAGATTACAACAATTGTTCAAAATATAAATCCTCGTCATACAAATGTTATTTTAGGGGAAAAAGAAAATATTTTATATGGTAAAGGTTTTATTGTTGATACATTATGTAATATTAATTTTAAAATATCTCCTAAGTCTTTTTATCAAATAAATAAGGAACAATGTGAAAAGCTATATAATAAGGCTATAGAGCTTGCAACATTAAATAAGGATGATATAGTTTTAGATGCTTATTGTGGTATTGGTACAATTGGTATGATAGCTTCAAAAAAAGCTAAATTAGTATATGGTGTTGAAATTATTAATGATGCTATTAAAGATGCTAGAATTAATGCTAAAAATAACAATATTAATAATGCTTATTTTTATTGCGCTGATGCTAAAGATTTTATGAGAAAATATGATGGAGAAGCTATGTCTGTTGTCTTTGTTGATCCTCCACGTAAAGGATGCAGTGAGCAATTTTTAAATTCATTAGCTCATTTTAAGCCTAAGAAAATTGTTTATATTTCTTGTAATCCAGAAACACAAGTTAGAGATATTAAATATTTAATGTCTAAAGGATATACCTTTAATGAGGTACATCCATTTGATATGTTTCCACAAACATTTCATGTAGAAACTATAGTTGCTTTATCACTTAAAAAGTAAGATTGAAGGTATATCTGCGTTTATTCAAATTATTAAAAATACAAACTTTCTTGACAGTCTCGGTTGGAGACTGCATTTTAACCATAATTATTGGAAAAACCGAATATATTTATTATATTTTTATTGGAAAAGCCGAAAGGGATGATAAAATGTTTAAACGCAAAATAGAAAAGACATTAATGAATTACTATAATAATTCAAATGATAAAATTATAATAATCGATGGTGCTAGACAAATAGGTAAAAGCTATATTATTAGAAATACTGCATCAAAGTATTTTAATAATTATGTTGAAATAGATTTGAAATCTGATTATGAAGGTGAAAAACTATTTGAAAATGTTAAAACAACTAAGGCGTTTTATTTATTAGTTGGCTCTTTATATGGAAACAAATTAAACACTTTAGAAGATACTATAATATTTTTAGACGAAATACAATTTTATCCACATTTAATCACGATGCTAAAGGATTTAAAAAAAGAAGCTAAATATAGATATATTGCTAGTGGTTCACTTCTTGGAGTAACATTAAAGCATTCTTTTATACCTATGGGTTCAATTGACAAAATTAAAATGTATCCAATGGATTTTGAAGAATTTTTATGGGCAAATAATGTTTCTAATGAATCTATTGATTATTTAAGAAATTGCTTTGAAAAAAGGAGCAAGATTGAAGATGCTATTCACCAAACATTTTTATCATTATTCAAAGATTACCTTATTTGTGGTGGATTACCAGATGCAGTTACTGAATATGTATTAAATAGAAATGTAATAAAGACAAGAAATGTTCATACACAAACTTTTACATATTATAAGGATGATTGCTCAAAATATGATATTGATCATAAATTAAAAATTTCTAAGCTTTATGATTTGATGATTTCGAATATGGTAAATAAAGTTAAAAGGATTATATTTAAAAAAATAGAAAATAAAGAAGATAATAACTTAGAAAAGTACGAAGAAGAATTTGATTACCTTTGTGCATCAGGAGTGGCTAATAGTGCACATGCTGTTAGTAATCCAATTTTTCCGCTTAATGAATCAACTAGTAAGAATTTAGTTAAGCTATATTATAATGATGTTGGAATTTTGACAAATCTTTTATATAGAAATAATATAAGTGCAATTTTAGGTTCAACTGACAAAGGAATTAATCTTGGATCTGTATATGAAACTGTATGTGCTATGGAATTGAAAGCTCATGGACATGAATTATACTATTTTGATAGTAAAAAGGTTGGCGAAGTTGATTTCTTAATTAATGACTATAATAATTTATGTGTTTTACCTATTGAAATCAAATCTGGCAAAGATCAAAATAATTTTAGAGCAATTCCTAAGCTTGTATCTAAAGATGGTAATTATAAATTGCCTTATGGATATGTTTTTGGCAATAAGAATATTGTAGAAGAAAAAGATGGACTTATTACTTTACCAATATATTTAATTATGTTTGTGTAATGCAATGCAGCAGCAAATTAAATACATTAGCGTTATCTTGATTAAGAAAGGATAATATTAATTTTGCTATGATTGTAAATGCTAAATTATTTCATTTTAATAAAATCAATTGACAAAAGTGTAGAATTCTACTAAAAAAGCTATTATATGATTAATTGTGGCAAATGTTTAAATAGTAATAAACATATAATATTATTGAAGTATTACATAATTATGTTGAAAAGAGGGCCTACCAATGAAAATATTACCTATTAAAGAATTAAGAGATACTAATAAAATTTCAGATTCATGTAATGAAACAAATGAGTCAATTTTTATAACTAAAAATGGATATGGTGATATGGTTGTTATGAGCATTAAAACCTATGAAGAAAAATTAGAAAGAATTGAGATGTATGAAAATATACTTGAAGGTTTAACTAACTTAAAAGATGGGAAAATTAAAGATGGTATTTGTGCTTTAAATGATTTAAAAGTTAAATATGATTTGCCATAATTAAATTATATTGAAAATTATGTTATGTTATTCTAAAAATACTAGAAGTGTATGGAGATTATAATAGAAAGCCTGAATTTTATGTTGGAGAAAATTTTCCATCCTTTATTTGCCAAATAAAAACTATGTTAATATAGTAAATGATTCTATATACATAGTTGAAAATATCTTAAATGATATTGACTTGTTGATTGTTAGGACTATTAGTAATAATCCTGGATTAAATGCTAAGCAATTATTGGCGATACTAAAAGAACATCATCCAAGCATTACAATTGATATGATTAAAAATTCCATAAAGCGTAAATTAATTAAATATGTTGAATTTAAAGGCTCAGATAGAAATGGTGGTTATCATATTAAATGAAAAAAGAAATTGGTTGCCATAAAAATTAATTAAAATGATGAACATTATGTTTTATTTGACACAACAAATATTAGTATAAATGAATACAAACGAGACTGCATTTAAAGATTTATTTGCAATATGAAGATGAAAATAATTTTACAAATGCTTTAATTAATTTTGGCTGATAGTTCATTACCTAAAGACAAAGTATTGGTTATTAATTGCTCTTTGAAATTGATGAAAATTATACTGATATTGAATTTTAATAAAATAATCATGTGCGTCATGCATGATATTTATCGGTTTATAAACTAATGATAAAGTCAAAAGTATTATTACAATATGAAAATAAGGAACAAATAAGGAACAAATAAGGAACGAAAATGCTGTCTATTTGTTCCTTATTTTGCTATAATATAAATGAGGTTGATATAATGAAATTAGAATTTAAATATACTAATGAATTAGTAAATAGTCTTTTGAAAATAGAAAAATATAAAACAGCATTAGATTACTTGTTACTACCTACAAGAGAAAAACAAAAGTTAATGTATGAGGCAAAATTAAAGAGAACTCATTTTTCTACAAGCATAGAAGGAAATGTTTTGTCATATAATCAAGTTGAAAGAGTTATTGCAAATAAAAAAGATAATAGAATAACAGCTGAACAAGAGGTTCAAAATTATTGGGATGCATTAACATATCTTGAAGAAGAAAAAAAGAAAAATACAAAAATTGATATGGAATTTATATTAAAACTCCATGATATTATTCAAAAAAATGGTAAATTATCAAGAATACCATTCAGAGGGCAAACACCTCCAGGCGTATTATTTGCGGTATATGATTCTGCATCAAAGCAAGCTGAATATATTCCACCAGAGTGGATTGATATTGAGCCACTTATTAATGAATTAATCAACTGGTATGATAACAATCAGAATTTGCTAGCACCAATTTTAGCTGCAATTATGCATTATGCATTAGTTACAATTCATCCATTTGTAGATGGAAATGGTAGAACATCAAGGGCTTTATCTACTTATGTACTTATGCAGCATGATTATGACTTTAAAGGATTTAATTCATTTGAAGAGTACTACATGTCTGATTTAAGTGGATATTATAAATCTATTCAAATGGGACTTCCAGCATTATTTTATTCTGGAAGAGAAAATCCACCTCATTTAGAAATATGGATTGAGTATTTTTGCAAAATTATGGCTCTTAACGCTGAGAAGATATATGAACAAGCTTTAGAAGCATCACAAAAAGAGTCAAATGAGCTTTTAAAATGTTTAAATAAAAAAGATTTAATATTACTTAGATATTGTTTGGAAAATGGATTGAAAATTGTAAAAAACAATGAAATTGCGGAATTATTTGGTGTAACACCACGTGCAATATCTAAATGGATGAGTGAATGGGTTGAAAAAGGAATATTAATTCCAAATTCTGGAACAACAAGAATTACAAGTTATAGCTTATCAAATAAATATGAAAAATTAAAAGCATCAGATATTGGTTTTACAAAGTGATGGTTAATGGTAATAATAAAATAACCTAGGATCAAGAATTGCTATTAATTGAGTTATATGTGGTAAATAAATTAATAAATAAATTAATAAATAAAGGATGTCATATATTTAGGCTGTTAAGAAGCAAAAAAACACCTAAAAATGTAGATGGTAATGAATGATTATTTGAATTTGTATTTACCTTTTCCATGCTTTTTTAACTGGCTCAATTAATTTATTGGTAAGTAATCTTTTGATGTGATTATCTTTAGATAATCTACCATATTTTAAGAGTTCAATGATTGCTAAAGACCAGATGTATTATTTTTAATTTACTATGTATCTCAAATAACTTTTCTTTGATGTATCTTGAGCAACTAATGAATTTATAATTTGTGAAAAGTATTTACACTCACATCAATGTACAAGTTATCTTTTAAGGTAAATAGTAACTAAAGTGTAGTTTGAGTTAAAAAATCTTGGAATATAGGAGCTGAATAGCCTTCGTCCCTTGATACATTTAAGATAAGAGGAATACTTAAACCAGTACGTTAACCAACATTAATATTATTAATAATTGTTTTGGCAATCAATTTATTAATCAGTTTTTCAATATCCGGTTTTTGACTTCAATGTCCGGATTTTTACCTTGTAAAGGTAACTTTTTAATAAAGATTGTAATTTTAGTTACATCAGGATTGAACATATCATAGACTTCAGAAATATGGTAATTTCCTTCTTTTGTGGTTTTAAGAATCAAATGGTATCCACTTCCAACACGTTCACCAATATTTACAAAAGAGAAGATATTTAGAACTGCTATAACCTTAACTTTTACTTTGCCTCTTAATGATATCTTAGTTAATGACATAGCAATGATTCCTAGACTAAAAAAATTTTAATAAAATAAAATTGACAAAAGTGTAGAATTCTACAAAAAATCAATTGAAATATTGCGTGCACAGCGCTGCTATGTTACAATATAATTGACAAAAGTGTAGAATTCTACAGAAAAGGTGATTGTGTGATTGATCGTGATAAATATTTAAATGAACTAATAAAAGCAAAAAATGATGGGTTTCCTAAAGTAATAACAGGTATTAGAAGATGTGGTAAAT